>CBDUQP010000132.1:0-8585 GCA_965369385.1 uncultured Phycisphaerales bacterium | reverse complement strand
CACAAGAATTGATGACAACTCACGTTATCTGCCGCCAGAGAAGCATCTCGCACACGTGTGGTAAACCCGGCCGGGCACGCTCCCCATCAACCCAAGAGCATTCCTGGATAAAGGTGTTGACAGGTACCTTGTATAGCTATATACTACATATAACAGCTTAGCAAGAGGTAGAAATATGAACGAATCTTTTCTAACAAACTGGGTGACGCAGCTTCGCAAGGGGATCGTTGAGTTCTGCGTCCTGAACGTGCTGGAAGATGCGTCACTATATGGATACGACATTGTCCGGCAACTTCGAACGCTCGAGGTTCTTATCATCAGCGAAGGCACGATATATCCCATCCTCAGCCGTCTCAGGAAGGAAGGTTTTCTCAAGACCCATCTTGAGGAGTCGCCGGAAGGGCCAGCGCGGAAGTATTACGAACTCACAAGCTGCGGGAAAGACATGCTCCAGGAGATGAGGCTTGTATGGACCAGCACGACCGAAGGCGTAGCCAACACGCTGGGGACGAAAGGAAGCAAATCATGACAGCCAAGTACAGTGACAGCACAAAGAAGATTGTAGACGACTATCTGCACGCAGTTCGCGATCGCCTGCGGGCATCCGAATCAGTTGACGCCGACGAAGTGCTGGATGAGCTTCGCGTGCACATCGAAAATGAACTCGCCGGGCTGGATCAGCCAGTGTCACAAGCCGACGTCGACGAGGTGATCTACCGCCTTGGCCCTCCAGAGCAGGTGGTGAGCGAGGAGGACATGCCCTGGTGGCGGAAGATGATCTTGCGATTGCGGAGAGGGCCTGAGGACTGGCGATTGGAGTATCTCTCGCTCGGTGTTCTGATACTGGGTATCCTGATGGCAGACCGGTTCGGCGTTATTATAACCCTATTCGCAAGCTTCCTCCTGTCACGTGCTGTTCTATCGCTTCCGGGAGAACCCGATCCGCCGGCGAAGAAGTGGCTGATCTATCCCTCTCTGATAATTACCTATTTGCTGGTTGGATTCTTTGTCCTCTTGGGCCCCGGCTTGGGCGTATTGTGCGGACTTGGCACCTGGTTGAACGACAGCCGCAGCATGCTATACAGGGAACCGCTCTTTGTTCAGAACAGTTTGGGAACTGTAATCGTGATCATGGCGGGCACTGCTCTGGCCATCGCGATCTGGTGGTCGCTTCTTTGGGCAGCAGGACGCCACCATGCATCCGTTCTACGAGCATTTCTCGAGCCGTTTGCGGAGAAATGGACAGGCCGAACATTCTGCAAGCTTCTTCTGCTGATATGGGTTCTCACCATTGTCCTGGTAGGCTCCGCCGTTCTGTTATGGAAGCTGACCTGAGTGCCTTATGTCGATGTTGCCGTCAAACCCCGGTCAGCCGGGGTGGCAGTGGGCTGAAGTGGCCACGTGTTAAGGCGTCGCAGGATCTGTGCGGCATGCTTACACGCAAGCCCATTGGCAGCTTCACCTCCCGCCCCTTCGCGGCGGGGTTGTTGGGGGAGCATTTGTCCGGGGGCTGCGCCGCGATGAAGACTCGCGGCTTACCTCCCGGCTAACCACCCATCGGACCTTCGGCCCGAACAGCAATACCCATGACATGCCGCTGCGAATGTAACATCATGCGTAGCACAAAAACAAATGGCCATCTGCGCGATTAGTCGCGATTGATGGCCATTTGCTGTCCGACTATTCAACTGTCAGATTGTTCAACTATCCGGCGTCAGACTGGTTACCGGCGATTGTCCGGAAAAGTCGTCTTCGTTTGTCTGAATCAGTTGTCCTTGAAATCTTCCGGCATGCCGGGCACCCAACGTCGCTTCTTGTCGGACGGTGCCAGCCGATCTTGCGTGCTGGCCGCCAGCATTACCAGGAAGCCTCCGTCATCGGCTGCATGCAGTTCAATCTTATCTATGATCTTCTCGGGATGCGGGTTCTTCCAGGGCCAGTTATAGATCCCCGGGGCAGGATGTTTGGGGCCAATCCAAGCCGTTCGAGGATGGGTAGCTGGCGGACGGCACCAGTCCAGCACGTCACGCCCATGGGTGATATCGGCCTTCGCAGACGTGCCGTCGCTATAGATGAACTTCACATTCGCCACGGCAGAACCGAAAGGTATATTCTTGCTCCACAGGCTTGTCACGAGCATGTTCACCTGCGCAGCCTTGCGGCCGACCTTGAGCGTAACCATCTTGGCGCCCTTGGGTGAATTCTTCGACAGAAGCTTGATCATCGTTTTGATGCCGTCTTTCTTCGCATCAAGCAAGTGATACCGGAAGCCCTTGAATGTCTGATCGCCGGTGGGCAGTTCCTGCAGGCCTGCGGTGCTTCCACGAGCCCAAACGTCTCCGAGATAGGCACCGTTGCAGACGGCCTTGATATCGATCGGGTGGAAGCCCAGGTCCATGCCGGCCGTTGCATCGACGGCTTTGGATGTAATCTGCACGCCCACGTTCGTGAGCATCGTGAGCAGCAGGCGGTTGGAGCGTTTGACGGCCATGTATTCGCGATCCCATGTTGTCTGGTCGATGAACCACTGTCCCTTTCCATCGAACATGGTCGCAATCACTGCCGGTTTGGTCAGCGGGGTAACGCCAGTGGACTTGGTCTGGTCAACCTTGAACGCAGCCAGTCGCTTTGCAACCGGGCTCAGCAGGTTGGTGTGGGCGGGCCAGTAGAACTCATCGTTCGACACGCCACTGACCAATCCGCTGCCAATCACATTAACAATATTACTGCCTCTGAGTTTGGCCATAGTGACCTTGCCCGGCAACAGGCCAGCGATCCTGGCCATCTGCTGCGGACTGAGGCAATGCAGCCACACCGTGCCGCCCTGCTTAACGTACTTGCGGAACTTCTCCCCGTGTGCGAGCAGGATGTCAACCATCTTGTCATCGCCTTCAACGATGATGGCGCTATACGCCCTGAGATCGGTAATCTTATCGAGCATGCCATTGAGCAGGATCATGTCGACATTGTTCTTCTTCATCGTGCCGCGAATCGCCCCTGCACTGTCTGCGAGGGCTCCGATGATCCCGGGAGACTGCGGCCTTTTGGCGCTGGCGGCGGCGTACTGGAGCGTATTTGCCAAGATGGTTCTGGCGGCGGCCTGCGTATCAAACATTTCCGCCAGCGGCAGTTGCATGATGATGATGATAGCGCCCTTACCGTAGGGATACTCGCCGGCAACCATTTGTTGCAGACCCCTGAAACAATCCACTATCGGGCGTCCTGTTACGTATTCAGGCTTTTCATAGCTGCTGCGTGCGGTGATGTGGTCTTCGCGCCAGAACCGCACATCATTGGCACCGATGCCCTTCATTATCGGGTGATCCGGCGTTCGCACGTGGCAGATCGTCATCGGCGAATATCTGCCTTCCACTAGCTTGAACTCAAGCGGAAGGAACTCAGGGCTTGCCTTCTGCTCAAGCACTATCAGCCGGCCACCATCGGTCAGGAACTTGGCGATTGCCTTCTTATCGGCAGCGCCCAGGCCACTATCTCCCGCAACCAGCAGAACGCCACCGGCCGGGATTTTTGTGACGCGGCGGACATTTGCACCAACGCGTTTGAACACATCGGAAACTTTGCCTTTGCCCATGTAAGCAATTTCGCCGGCGATGTTAACCTTCGGCGTTGTATCTGGCATCAGCACGATCTGCTTCTCGGCATTGTGGACCACCTTGCCATCTGCAAGTGTTTCGACGATAAACTTCGCATCAGTGCGTTTCGAAACAACCGGCAACTTCACGCCGGTGAGTTTCGTCACGATCCTGTCGGCAGACACAAGGCGCTTTGATGCCTTGCCGCTCCGGACAGTCTTGCCGCCCATCTCAATACGCCACTGCATGGTCACATCTTTGGTGAAGAGCGTATCGTTGAGCGTGGTAATCGTCCTGGCAAGCTCCCTGCCGCCAAAGTAGTGTGTGCGATACTCGTGAATGAAGCTGGCGATGGGAGTATTGAGCTCCTTCACCGTGCGTTCACGCAGGCGGGTGGGAACGATATCCTTGGGCACTCCCCAAACCATGCACCAGCCATCGTAGGCGGTTATGTCGGAGATTCGCTGGGCTTCCATGGTCATGCGCCATATAGCCATCTGCCCATTAACATACCACTGGGGCTCATAAGCGGCGTTGCCTCGCTCCGAGGCAAAACCCGCCGGCGTACGACTTGCGCAAAACGCGCCTTCGCCAACTATCAGCGGACGATCACGGCTCCACACCCAGTTCTTTACGTGGTAGCTCGGAGACGGTACGTCTGCCCATCTGGTGGAGTTGGGACGCATGTTTGAGCCCGCTTCTCCGTGGGGATAGTGAATGTTGGTAATGTCGGCCACTGTATCGAAAATCGAGCCGGAACCGTCGTACATTATCGGGCGCGACGGATCGTGCTTCTTGACGATCCTGCCCATCTCCTCGAAGCCGGCCAGCGTGCTCTTGCCGATTTCCGGGCCACCCAGAACCGCGCCACCGGGTAGGAAGTAGCCGACTTCATTATCGATACTGCGCATGACCAGTGACGGGCTGTTAAACTCGCGATACGCCCACTTGCGGTAGTATCCGGCCAGGTTCTTCCAGATACGCTTGTCGCGGAAGCTGAACTTGAACGGGATCGAAGCAATAGCGGCTTCGGACGTAATCAACATGCCAGTCTCGTCGGCGGCGTCATGCATGAGGATCGACCAGGGCTCGGTGTGGAAGCGGAACGTGTTGACGTTAACACTCTTGATAAGCCTGAACGTCTCGAGCGTCTTGTTCCAGTTGTCTATGGTAGACATCGAGCCGGCGCGGCAGATGGCGGGAATATTGTAAGGCCAGGCTGCCTGCAAGCGAGGCCGAAAATTCAGACCGTTGAAACGCAGGTGCTTGCCATCTACCCAGAACTCCCGGAATCCAAATCGCACGTTGAAGCTGTCTACGATTTTGCCTGCGCTGATCAACTCGGCTCGCATCTCGTACATGTGCGGATCGTGAGGCCACCAGAGCTTCGGATTAGCCCACTTGGCGGTAATCACCGCCTGGGACATGCCTTTGTCCGCCGTAGCAGTGAGCTTCGTCTTGGCTATCGAGACGGCCGGTATGCTCAGCACCTTCTTGCCTTCAGAGAACACGCTGAGCTTGAGCTGCATATTCTTCAACTGCTCGGCGTTTCGCAGGATTACCTGGGCCTTCAGTTCCTTTTTGCGAACCGACGGCGTCACATAGATATTGCTGACGGCCGCCGGCGCAGAAGCGGTGATGTAGATCGGATCCACAATGCCCGCTCTTTCCACTTCACCGCTGCATGCGCGAATCATGGGATTGCCAAAGATCGACCCGCGATTGCCGCTGCCGATGCTCTGCTTGATGTACTGCCCGATCTTCTCGGGCGGGACGCAACTCACCCAGTCGACCACGCCAATGTACAACTCGTTCACTTCCCCCGGCTTGGCTGCCGATGTGAGGTCAACCGCAAGCGGCATCTGGTCGGTATGCCACTGCCCGAGGAATTTTCCGTTGAGATGGACGGCGGCCTTGAAACGCACGCCGCTGAGGTCAAGCTGGATTCGCTTGCCTGCCATTTCCTTGGGGATCATAATCTTGCGAGCAAACCATCGCGCGTGCCCACCCCAGAACCTGTCCTTGCGGGGCAGCTCGTGTTTCGGCCACCATGCACCGAGTTTGGGCGGAGCGAGCGCCATGTTTGCCGCATTTGCGTTCGCCATCTGCCATGTACCGTTGAGGCTCATTCGCATTCGCGGGCCGGTGAGCGTGTCCGCGAAGCAGATGTTCTCAGTCGCGATTTCCTTGAAACCCGACCCCCCGGAAGTAGCCTTGAGGGATAGCTTCACATATGGGCCCGCGTTGTCGGTGATGATCGGCACACTCTGGGTGACCGAGCCGCCGGCGGGGAGTGTGAGCTTGGCGGACGACTCGCCGAGCGGCTGCTGGAAGTAGCTCCTTACGCTCATGCTGGTATCGATGGTGTAAGGTGTGTCGGTGCGGTTGGTGAATGTTACCTTGACGGGCATTACGGTCTTGCCGTCCTGCACTTTGGCGGTACCCGGCAATACGCTGTACTTCACCGGCGGCGTACCTGGAACAAGCAATGCCGACTTCGTTATGCGAATTTCGTCCACCAGCAGGCCGCCCACATCGCTCATCACCGTGTACGTGGGTTTGAGATTGGCGGCGCTGGTCCATGTGCTTCCAGACCTGCCCGCATGCAGCTTTCCGTCCACCATGATCTTCATGGACGATGTTTCGCTATTCCATGTGGCGGCAATGTGATGCCACTTCGTGTCATGTGCTATGCCGGCAACCAGAAACGCCCGATCGCCACCATCCATGCTGTGATGATCCAGACGCAGAGTGCCATTGTACAGCCAGAACGTTATCATCCCTGGCTTGCACCAGCCTGTGTCGTGACGCAAGAACTCGTGGCGCTTGTCGAACCATTCGAGGTTCGGTGCCTTCATCCAAAATTCGATTGTTCCCTTGTTCATGTCCAAGTTGCCGGCCGTCGGTACCTGGATGTGCGCGCCGTCAAAAATGGCGGCCTTGCCGAACTTGCCTTCAACGAACTTGGGCGTGCCCTTGATTACTATCTTGCCCTTGGAGATCGTAGCGGGCGTAGTGTTACCGTCAAGTGGCAGCAGGAGCGTGGTGTCGCGCGCGAGCGAGGGTTTGGTGGTGTGGTCGACCCACTGTGCGTCGGCGGCTGGCGCGATGAGGAACATTGTGATTGCGGCTGCACATAACAAGAGTCGCTTGGTCATAGGGGGCCTTTCCCATCTCAGCAAGAGTATAGGTTTGATTAAGAATCCTGAAGACTTTGCAGGAAGTCATCAGAATGCGGATTCTGCGGTTCTTCAGCTATTTTTGCATCTTCATCGATACAACATCACGATAGCCGCGCAGCAGCGGCGCTGATTGCCGGTATGAATAATGAATCAATTTCCTGCCAGAAAGAACACGACGCCATCAATTTTCTTGCCGATTGAATTGAAGTTAATTCTCTCGGCCGGTATGAATTCCGCATGGAAGTCTACGAACAGAATCGTGCCACCGCCGCCATGGAATCTTCCATGGTTCCCATCCCAGTTACTGATGGTCGATCCGCTCCAATCTCCCATGGAGAACAAACCGCATTCCGAAGTCAGCGGAACCATCTCCGGAAAGACATCTACTGGATTGTACGAGTTATCCGTGCCCTTACTGATCGATTCAGGACCAATGAAACCATTCTTGCGAAACTGCCAACCGGTGGGGCCTGTATTATCAAAGTAGCAGTGGAGGCTTGCATTCTGTGTGTAGGTACGCGGACGAGGTTTTGTGCTAGGATCGTCCAAACACTTGAAGGCTGCATCGTTTTCGATATAGTCCCGATTCAAACTAATGTCCCATGTGGGCATGGTGGTACCCCATACAGGAGGACTGGGAACAAAAACGGCCCATTCGTTGACGTAGTATTGGTGCGCAACGGCCAGTCCATGCTGATTGTTCAGACAAGCAGTACGCTTGGCCAGGTCCTGCGCCTTCTGCACGGCCGGCAGCAACAAGGACGCCAGAATCGCGATAATCGCAATCACGACCAACAGCTCGATGAGCGTGAAGGCCGTATTATGTTTTTCAATCCGTATTGCCATCATGTCTCCACAGCAACTATTTGCTCACAAATGTTAAAGCTGTCTCCGTGCATCACAAAGAAAGCCTACATCCTTGCATCCCAATACTTACACCGATCAGCCCAAGTAACATCCGTCGCGAACATCCATTCTACGTGATTATCACGAAACAGGAAGTTTGCCGACCCACGATGCATAAACGCCACGTCCCCTCCGTTTGCCAAGCCATGGCTGAAGGACGCGTTGTAGTCCCCTTCTTTGAACACATGGCAGCGTTCCGTCATCATGATATTGGTTTCATCGTCCCCTCCATAGTCAGCCCAAACACCATTCATGAACCAAGGCGTTGTGCTGCCCCCCCAGTTATAGATCCCCCACATCATCCCATTCGGAACATATGTGGCGGTCTGGCTGTTAGGGATAACCGGCATGGCAGGGCAAAGGTGCATCGCGGGATCTTCACAGTACTCGGCATCGATGAGCATAACTTGCCACGTGACGTTGGGCGGGTTCGGCCCCGGCGGAAGGATCTCGTTGTACTCACGGGAGTACATCGCCAGCGAGATAGACCAGTTTCGGAGGTTGCTCACGCATGTCACCTCCTTGGCCATATCTTGCGCCATCTGAACCGCGGGCAGCAGCAGCGAAGCCAGGATGGCGATGATCGCGATTACTACCAGCAGCTCTATTAACGTGAAGGCCGGGCGCTGATATGTAACGATGCCTTGGCGGCAGCGACGGGTTGCTGACTGTCGCCGACTCACCGTCGGGCTATGTTCGATGAATAACATAACGTCTCTCCTGAACTGAACAAACATGCCGTCGCGTGCAATTCGATGTGTAACATGTTACATGCTATATTACCTCAATCCGGCAATTGATGTCAATACCCTACAGCATATGGCGGCAAACTTATCTGTTTCAACCGACCTAGTACTCTGTCCCGTGAATAAAGCTATATGAGTCTTTTTGCCGATAGGGTTGA
>CBDUQP010000131.1:0-8591 GCA_965369385.1 uncultured Phycisphaerales bacterium | reverse complement strand
AGCAGACCTAACGGGGGTTCGACGCCGATGAAATCGGCGCCGCGCAGCGAATCCCTTAAGCTACCAAGCCACAACCACCTCAACGAAGCGGATTACGTGCGGCAGTGCGTAAACATCCGGGCGGACAGGCAATTTTTGGGGAGTCGTGATTGGTGGTTGGTCTGTTCGCAGTGGCACGTGAACGTGCGGCAGTGCGTCTTTGATCGCGAGGGGGGACACGTATGTGCGCTTCGCCTGCGGCGGAGCTTCTTATACATGTCCCCGCTGGTATGCGGTCCCGATGTACATCGGGATCGCGACAAGCGCAGTCACATATTAACACACTGACCGGTGATGGCTAAAACGCTGCATCCGATTTGGTCCAGAATTTTTCAGCCGGCCCAAAACACGCAACAAACTACCAAAAACGTTGCGTTTTTTGCGTGTTTTGAACAGCGCTCGCGATTTTGAGTTTCGCTGCAATACTGCTTAACATAGATACTTACGTTTACGAGATTTGCAATAATGCGAAAAACCCATCTGTGCAACACCTCTATTTCACATTTTTTCAATATTCTCAATTTTTCTAATACAGGGCCGACGCTTTTGTCGAATCAGCAACTCCTCCCACTGCCTGCGCAAAGCGATGCAGATGGGTGAAGTGTTAAGGGCCATCTTACCAGACTGCCCTGCCACTTCCCTATTTCTGCAATTCCTTCCAGAGTGCCCGCTCTGCTTTGGAGAACTGGCTGAAGGTTTTCTTGAGTTGCTCGCGAATCTTCTGCAATTGCGGATCGTCTTTTCGCACGCCTTGGGGATACGCCTTGGCAAGGCCCGCCAATTTCGCCAGAGCCTGGTCCAATTGGGCTGCGCCGCTGGAGAACGCCCTGGCGGCATCGTAGATCCCCTGTGATTCGATCTCATCCTTTTCCGGTTTGTATAGCAGACGCCATGGGCTGCGGCGAATTTCCTTGCTGGCGGACTTGAGGTTATCCGCGGTCTGTCCAAGATTATCGATGATCGTGTCGATATTCTCACGATTGACAACTACCAGGCCCTTCACTTCCGTGGAAACGACCGCGAAGTCTTCCGATATCTTCAGGATGTTGGTATTGGCCTTGCGAAGCGTGGCGAGTATTTCAACGATATCTTTATTGGCAATCCCTTTGAGAGTCAACACCACCTCGCCTGCATCTTTCAGGATGGTGCTGACCTTCGGTTTGGCGTCGGCGGTCATCGCATCGATATTGCCGAGAGTGGTCTTAATGACGGGACGGGATTCCGAAAGAATACCGCGAACATTGTCGATTGCCTTGTGTATTTTGAACAGCAGAGTAGCAGCCTTGGCTGCATCGACCTCGGTCTTTATGCTCGCAATCGCTTCCGATGCAGCCGCGAGCGACTTGGTCAACGAGTCTGCACTTTGGTGAATCTTGAACAACAGTGAAGTGGTGTTCTTGCGATCGACCTCTGTCGCCAGCGATGTAGTGATCGTCTTGATATCGTCGCCGGCTGCATTGAGCGAAGTTAGAAGAGCTTCCACATCACCAGGGGCTATCGGAATCGGGTGCTCACGGTCGCACTGCTCGCTGTCTTTGGTTCCGGGACTTGTGACCGCCAGTGTGGCGCTGCCAACGAGCCCCGAATACACCTTTGCCGTGCCATTGCGGTACAAAACCAGCTTCTCGCTGTACATGCTTACTTCATATACGGTCCTGGCGTTCTGGGGATCGGAGTGGACTGCCACGATCTTGCCAATCGCCAAGTCGTTCACGAGCACCGGCGAATCAACGCTCAGATTCAGTGGACCTCTTGACGAAGCCGCATAGAAGTACACCCGGGGACCGCCAGGTGTGAAATAGTCGCTAGCGCCCAACCAGAACACCACCGCCACACCGATAAGAACAATCGTGACGGCGAATATGCCGGCCGTGAATTCATTTCGCCTTGTTCGTGCCATTACTGATCTCCAGACGTACCCAAACGCCTATTCATTTCGCCGCCCGCCTCGCCCGTATCCGTATGCTATGCAAACCGGCGAGACAGCACGATGACTGGTCAACATCGTTAATCAAAGTCCAAAATATCTGCTTCATATCCGCCGGATTCGCCACGGCGTGTGATCGGCCCCTCGTCGTCACCGCGAAGGAACTGGCGTATGAAATCCAGTTTATCGTCACCCGTCTCGCCACCGTCACGGATTTCCTCAAACTCTCTGCGAGTTCCCATTTTCATGATCACACCGCGATCGAGCATGCACATGCGATCGGCAATGGCAAACGCCGAATCCATCTCGTGAGTCACCACGACAGACGCCACGCCCAGCTTGTTCGACAGGTCCAGTATGAGCTTGTCAATTTGCGCCGATGTCACCGGGTCAAGCCCTGCCGACGGTTCGTCATAGAATAGTATTTCAGGGTCCAACGCAATCGCACGAGCAAGGCCAGCACGCTTCTTCATCCCGCCGGATATCTCCGATGGCATGCGATCCATCGCGTATCTCATCCCAACCAGCTCCAGCTTGATCTTCACGATAATGTCGATAGTGGCATCATCCAGATCCGTGTGTTCCCGCAGCGGAAGCCCAACATTCTCCCCTACCGTCATTGAATTCAATAACGCGCCGGACTGGAATAAAACGCCAAAACGTTTACGTATCGCGTCAAGATCGTCTTCGCTCAGTTCGCAGATATCCTTGCCGAACAGTTCCACGCTCCCCTTGTCGGGCACCAGCGAACCGATCATATGACGCAGCAAGGTGCTCTTTCCACATCCGCTGCCGCCCATCACAACCAGCGTTTCTCCCTTGACCACCGAAAGGTTCACATCGCACAGAACCTGCGTTCCGCCAAAACTCTTGGCGAGCGAATCAACGCGAATTATTGGAGCAACCGTATTGTCATTACCGTCAGACATAGACAAATCCAAGTGGAGAAGTAATCAAACTTTGAACAGGAAGAAGGCAACCGTGAACACACACGCAGCAAGCACGGTAGCCACAAGAGAATATACAACCGTCATCGTCGTGGCCCGACCCACGCCCTCTGCGCCACCGCGAACCTTCAGGCCCTCATGGCAGGCAATCAGACCGATGAGTATTCCGAAAACGCCGGACTGAATCAATCCGGTTATCATGTCCTTCACCCTCACAGCCGAGCGTATATTCTCCCAATATGGAAGGTAGGCTTCCGGACCAAGAGCAACGCGACAAGTAATGTATCCGCCGATGCAAATGAGCAGATCGGCTATAACCGTTAACAGGATCATGGATATCAACGTCGCGATGACTCGCGGAACTACCAGAAAACGCACGGGGCTCATCGCCATCGCCTCCATGGCCTCGATCTCCTCAGACACAACCATCGTGCCCAACTCAGCCGCTATGGACGCACCGGCAAAACCCGAAAGCACCACTGCGGTGATTATCGGTCCAATCATGCGGAAACCGCCGATTCCGATAACCGTGGCGACCTGCTCCAACTGTCCATAGTTCGCCATCGTGGGTGCCAACTGAAGTGTTAGAATCACGCCGAGAAATGTTTGAATGAGCATAACAATGGCAAGGCTCTTGAATCCAACACGAACCATCTGCCCCGACAAAGCGCTCCACATGAAACCGCCTCTGGCGGGAGAGAAGCTCTTGATCGACCACTTGGCCGCATCCACTCCCAACAGGAACATACCCCCCATATAGGAGTAGACGCCGATAACGCACGAGCCGATCATCTCAAATAACTTGTGTGTTCTTCCCTGAACTACCATTGCTACGCTAAGGCCTCATCAACTGTATCGCGAAGATCGAAGACGCTATCTAGACGTGTCACCTCAAAAACGCCTCTTATCATCTTATTGGGGGACGCAAGCACAAGAGCAATCTTATCCTTCTTGCTGCGTCCGAGAACCTTTACCAAGCTCGCAAGTCCCGAAGAATCGAGGTATACAACAGCCGAGAGATCCACCACCACACGCGTTGGCTTTTCGTCCATCAGGTCCTGCATCTCATCCTGAAACTGCGAGCTCACCTGGGAATTCACGTCACCGGCAACACGAACGATCATATCGCCGCCATTGCGATCCACACCTGCTATAGGAGAAGATGAGCCCTCGTCCATTTCTATATTCCTTCCACTGCTACTTCGTCTTTTTCGACCCGGCATCCCGGCATCGACCCGAACACTAGTTCTTTGTGATAGCGAATTTGACTTGTCGCGACGACTTGTGACGACGAAGCCTAGGCGAAGCCGCAAGCTCGCAGAGCGAAGACCAGTCGGGTTGCTGGATTCTTAAGCCGTTCTCCGGTCCCGATGTACATCGGGATTGCGGCCGGCGTGCTACCTGACCATTCTGCCTATTACAGACTACTGCTGGTGAGACCCAGTACGAGCCTTCCAGTGCTCACGCCATTGCCTGGCGATACGCTGGCGATCAGCCGCCGGACCATAGTATACGTATCCGCGACGCTCACCGGTAATCTTCTCTAACGCAATTATCGCAAACAATCGAACGTCTTCTTCGCTGTCGGTCAACCTGTCAATCAGGTACGGAACGGCTTTGACCAGTTTCTGCTCACCGGCCCGACCAATAGCCTCAATGCGAACGCCCGGGTCTTCAGACTGCAAATGAGCATAGATTTCATCCTGCCCAACGGGCAGTCGCCCGCAGGAACACAAAAAAACCGCAGCTATGCATATAAGCACGCCACATGTATGACGAGAAAGACTTGTCAACGTAACACCCTTATGCCCGACGAGGCCGATTATATCCACGGCCCCTTCACCTGCAAAGCTATATACGCAGTTTTCCGAACGCCCGCAGTCTGCGTCAGTCTTGACCTTATCGGCCAGACACGCCGGCTTTCGCCAACATGCCTGTGAGCGTAACTATATTGTACGGAACTATCTAAGCCCCAGCACGTCCCGCATGTCATACATCCCTGCCGGCTTATCGCCAAGCCAATGTGCCGCGGGCAACGCGCCTCGCACGAACATATCGCGAGTGTGGGCCGAGTGCGATATCGTTATCGTCTCGCCCAGATTGCCGAAATGAACGCTGTGCTCACCAACCGTATCGCCCATTCGCAGAGCATGCATGCCGATCTCGCCCGGCTTGCGAGGACATTCCCCACCCCTGCCATCCACGGCCACATCTTCATAGTTCTTGCCCAACGCATCGCAGACGGACCTTGCCAGCATAATAGCCGTCCCAGACGGGGCATCCTTCTTGAAGCGATGGTGCGTCTCAGCCACCTCCACGTCATAGTCCTCGCCCAACGCCTCCGCTGCGATCTCCAGCAGCTTGCAGATCAGGTTTATGCCCACGGAATAGTTGCCGGCCTTGATTATCGGAATAGCGCCGGCCGCGTCGGCGATGGCTGCCTCTTGCGAAGCGGTAAAACCAGTAGTCCCGATCACCATCGGTATTTTGCGCTGCACGCAGACCGGCAGGATCGCCATTGTGCCTTCGGGCAGCGAGAAATCTATGAGCATCTCAACGTCATCATCGCCCAGCGTATCACCAACGTTCACGCCAAACGTGCCCACGCCGGCCAGGTCGCCGATATCCTTGCCCAGGTCAGGGTGCCCAGGGCACTCTATCGCCGATACTATCTCAAACTGCCCACTCTCTATCGCAAGGGCTGCAATCCTGCGCCCCATGCGTCCTGCTGCGCCCGTAAATGCCAATTTTATCATCTCTTTATTCCTGATTATTCATTCTACAGCGACAATAAACACTGATATATAATACTTCAATAATGCTACCCAACCGTCTTTATTACAAATTCACGCACAGCTTCGATGCTGTCGGGAAGCTCTACGCAGCGTTCTTCAAGCTCCGACAGGCCGTCAATCGCCGGGTGATGGGCGACATCCTTCCCCGTCGCCTCCTCGATGGCTGCCGGGAACTTCGCCGGATGCGCCGTCGACAAGCACACCACCGGATCGCCCGCAAGCCCCACCGACTCCGCCACCGCCACGCCAACCGCGGTATGAGGGTCAAGCACGTATTCATACTGCTCGTAATACTTCCCGATCGCCGCCAGGCATTGCTGCCGGGTGCCCGCCTGTGAGATAAACAGCGGGTCAACCGCACCGTCCGCGGCCGAAGCCACACTAAGCGACCCGTTCTCTGCAAAGCCTTCCATCAAGCCGCGAAGAGCGTCCCCATCGCTTCCGATCTTGTAATACAGGTAGCGTTCGAAGTTGCTGGCCACCTGAATGTCCATCGCCGGGGCGATAGTATGGTGAACCTGCCCGCGGGAATACTCACCCGACTGAAAGAACCGCGACAGGATATCGTTCTCGTTGGTAGCCAAAATGAACTGCGAGATATTCAGGCCCATCTGCTTGGCATACCACCCGGCCAGCACGTCGCCGAAATTGCCCGTTGGTACGCAGAAACGCACGCTCGCAGCACCAGTAGCCTTCTGCACTGCAAACGCACTGTAGAAATAATACACGGTCTGCGCCAGCACGCGAGCCCAGTTTACCGAGTTCACCGCGCCTAACGAGTACTTGCGTTTGAAGTCCAGATCACCAGCCAGCGTCTTCATTATCCCCTGGCAATCGTCAAAACTGCCTTCGATAGCGATATTATGAACATTGGCGTCCAGCACGGTTGTCATTTGCCGCTGCTGAATGGGAGAAACCTTGCCTGCGGGATGCATCACGAAAATATCAATGCCCGCGCGGCCTCGAACTCCGCAAATGGCAGCACTGCCGGTATCGCCGCTGGTGGCGGCAAGAATGTTCAGCCGCCCCCCCTTGCGAGCGAGAATATACTCAAACAGATTGCCCAGCAGTTGCAGAGCGACATCCTTAAAAGACATCGTCGGCCCATGCCACAGTTCCAGCACGTTAATGTCGCCAATGGACACGGTCGGCGCAACGTCGACATCGAACGTGTTACCGTATGCTTTTTCGATAAGTTGCTTGAGATCATCGGCCGGTATGTCGGTGGCGAACAGGCTGAGCACTTCGAATGCCAGCTCGCAATACGACATATCCCGCCATGAATCGATGCGGTCCGACACATCGGGAATGCTCTGTGGAATAATCAGCCCACCATCATCGGCAAGGCCCATCATCACCGCATCCTGAAACTCGACAGGGGCAACCTGTCCACGTGTTGAAATATACTTCATCTGAAAACCTCTTATAGCTTATCCAAAACCGGACCTGCTGAGCGATGCACACACATGGCCAGTGTAACACACTGTCATCCCGGCCAGCCGGGGTTCTTTTTCGAGACCCGACTCTTCCGTGGGTTCGCGTTGCTCACCCACGGCCAATCCCGATGTACATCGGGACCACCCCGACTAGCCGGGGTTCTACGGCAACGACAACAGTGGGAACACTTGATGCTCCGCCCTGACAAGTCGACACCGTTATGCCCGCATCAGCGATTTTCCGACTGCTGACGGAGTGTTGCTTCTTTGAGCGTCTTCTTCTCGCGGGACGACAGGCTGTTGATGCCCTTGTCGTTAATTTTGGCAAGAATCCGATCAACCTCGGCCTGGTCGGCGCGTTTCTTCTTCATCTTGCGTTCCCAAGAGCCCTGATTGACCTTCTCGGCCCGGTCCGCAATCACGCCACTGAAACGAGGCATGCCCCATACCCACACAGCCGCCGTCACCGCCCCTCCGAAGTGGGCGACATCCGACCAGAACTTCCCCCCATATGCCCCGCTGCCTATGCTCTGGATGAATCCGAAAGCCATGATGGCAAAGATAATCAGACAGGCGAATCGAATCGGAACCGGAAAGAAGTACACCAAGAGCTTCACTTGTGGAAAGAGTATCGCGCATGCCAGCAATATGCCGTAAACACCGCCCGAAGCACCTATGATCGGATGATTCGGCGGAAGCGAAAGGATATTGCCAACCACCACATACGCCAACCCTGCCACGACACCACATGACAGGTAGAACTTCAGGAATCTCTTGCTTCCCCAATGTTGCTCCATCAGCGTACCGAGCATATACACGCCCAGCATGTTGAGAGCGATGTGCCAGATATCGCTTGTGCTGTGCAGGAACTGGAAGGTGAAGTAACGCCACACCTGCCACCACGCACCCGGTGTCGCTCCGAACAGGCCCTCAAGCGGAAGCCTGGTCGTCCCCATAATCAGTTGCAGCACGAACACACCAATGTTTATCAGCAGCAGATACTTGACCACCCTGCCCGGCTTGGGCATTCCCGCCATCAAGCCGCCACCGCCACCGCCACCGCGATAGCTGCCTCCATAGCTGTCGCCACCGCCTTGACCGTCGCGCCAATATGGTCTGTTATGCAATCCCATCTGTTTTTTGTCCTGTTTCGTGCTGCGTCACACATGAACACCGGGGTTACCTGCGAACGCTCGAACGCGTCAGTTTCTGTAAGGCGAATCTCGGTCTTATGCAACGAATTATAGGGACAGTGCTTCCGCGAAACAATCCTCTCGCCTCTTTGTGCTTGTAGACAGACGCAAGACCGCTAAGATTACCTTATCTGAGCCCGTTCACCGGCAGACGAGCCGATTAGCATCGCCCGAACAGGAAAACGCCCGGCCGACCGATACGATAACTCCTGCCGCGCCGGGTGGCAGAACGCAAGATGGCAACCTGACCGCAC
>CBDUQP010000130.1:0-8596 GCA_965369385.1 uncultured Phycisphaerales bacterium | reverse complement strand
TGATGGCGAGAATAGCGTCTGTTGTCGATCCGGCGTCTATCGAATACATCGTCTCCAATCACTCAGAGATGGATCACACCGGCAGCCTGCCCGAGGCCCTGAAAACAATCAAGCCATCGAAAGTATTCGCATCAAAGATGGGCGTCAAGGCACTGGTCAACCATTTCCACTTTGACCAGGAACTGACAATCGTCGGCGATGGCGACAGCGTTGATATCGGCGGCAAGACATTGGCATTTGTCGAAACGCGAATGTGCCACTGGCCCGACAGCATGGTAACCTACCTTGCCGAAGACGAGCTGCTGTTCTCGCAGGATGCGTTCGGGATGCACCTGGCCAGTTACGAACGCTTCGCAGACGAGCTTCCAGACGACGTCCTCAACTACGAAGCAGCCAAGTATTACGCGAACATCCTGCTGCATCTGTCGCCGTTTATCGATAAGACACTCAATAAGATGCAAGGCCTGAATCTGCCACTGAAGATGATAGCGCCTGACCATGGGCCAATCTGGCGCGGCCAGCAAGATATCGACAGAATCATCGGCGATTACGCCCGCTGGTCTGCCCAGAAGCCCACCGACAAAGCTATAGTGCTCTACGACAGCATGTGGGATAGCACCGCAGCCATGGCGGGAGCCATCGGCGAGGGCCTGTCGAGTGAAGGCATGCACGTGAAGTTGATGTCGATGCGTTCTTCGCATCGCAGCGATGTGGTGACCGAACTTTTGGAAGCAGGCGCGTTGGTGGTCGGCTCGCCAACGATGAACAACAGCATATACCCCACCCTTGCAGATGTGATGACCTATCTCAAAGGGCTCAAGCCGCGTAACCTTGTGGCGGCGGCATTCGGATCTTACGGATGGAGCGGAGAAGCGGCCAAGCAGCTCAACGCAATGCTGCTGGAGATGCAACTTGATGTGGTGGCTGATCCGCTGAGGGTAATGTATGTTCCCGACGAACAGGCTCTGGCAAGATGTCACGAACTTGGAGTGACCGTAGCCCGCGCGACTCGCAATCAGATCGAAGGCGAGAGTATCGAGACAATGCTGCATCCCAAGCCTGTGCACGTAGACATGCCCCCTGGATGCAATATCGACGTCAATGACGGCCAGAAGCAAATTGAAACCGCCACAGGCCAATCACTTTTCCACGCGTTACAGGCAGAGAATATCACGCTGCCCACCATCTGCGGCGGGCAAGGCATGTGCGGGTGCTGCAAGGTGACGGTTCTGCAAGGCGGCAGCAAGCCCACAAGCGAAGAGAAGGGCCATCTGAGCGAACTTCAGCTTGACGCCGGTTTGCGATTGGCGTGCCAGGTGCAGCTTGAAGGCGATATGGCGATCCGGGTTCCCGTAGAAGCACTGGACGCCAAACCGTTCACCGGCACTATCGAAGCGATCACAGATATGACCTACGATATAAAGCATATCCGAATCCGCCTAGACAGGCCGGCTGAGATGGTATTCACACCTGGGCAGTACATAAAGTTCGACGTCCCCGACACTGTCTATCCCGGGATGATCTCGCGGGCGTTCAGCATCGCCAATCCAACCAGCGACAACACGCACATTGAGCTGATAGTGCGGCTGAGTCCAGATGGCATCTGCACCAACTGGATGTTCAGCAGGATGGCGACAGGCGAGAAAATTACGCTCAGTGGCCCATTTGGCGATTTTGGACTCTCCGACAGTGACTCGGAAATGATATGGATTGCGGGCGGATCGGGAATGTCTACATTCTGGTCGATCCTGCGAGACATGGCCGACAAAGGCATCGAACGCAACTGCACGATGTTCTTCGGTGCGGTATCCAAGCGTGATCTGTATCTCGTGGACGAACTTAGCCAATATGCCAAGGATCATCACTGGTTCACGTATGTCCCGGCATTGTCATCGCCCACAGATGATGACAACTGGACCGGCGAGACCGGGCTGATTACCAACGTAGTCGACAGACATGTCGAAGATGGTAAGAATCTCGAAGCGTATCTGTGCGGCAGCCCGGGAATGATCGCAGCCGCCCACGGAATACTGGAAGTCAAACACATTAGTGAAGATAGAATATTCTACGATGAGTTTACACCTCCGCAATAGATGCAGGGGTAACTCCATAACAGGGACACACGAGTATCAAGAACACTTTTTGAATGGAAAGGACTCTGAGAATGCAGAAATATCAATGTGAAGTCTGTGATTACATTTATGACCCAGCCGTTGGCGATCCGGGCGAGGGCATACCGGCGGGAACCAAGTTTGAAGATCTGCCCGACACCTGGGTATGCCCCGATTGCGGAGCAGACAAAGACAGCTTCTCACCTGTAGACTGATTTCGAATAATGGCATCGCCTGAATAATCACGGACGCTAACGTTCGACAAGGAGATGTGTAGTCGTGGGTTTAATATCTACCGTAGCGATAGCATTCGGTCTGGCGATGGACGCCTTTGCGGTGTCCATCGTCTCAGGCATGGCGATTGAGAAAGTCACGCACAGACATGTGCTTCGGTTGGCATTCAGTTTCGGGTTCTTCCAGTTCCTCATGCCGATAATCGGTTGGCTTGCCGGCATGAGCCTGGCTGTTTACATAAAGCAGTGGGATCATTGGATTGCATTCGGAATGTTGGGGTTTGTGGGCGGCAAAATGCTCTGGGAAGCAAGGTCCGCATCAGTACACGAAACCACACAAGACCCCACCAAGGGATGGACGCTGATTTTGCTGTCTATCGCAACCAGCATAGATGCCCTTGCCGTTGGCCTGACCATGGCGTTAATCGGCGTTTCGGTCTGGATGCCCAGTGTGGTTATCGGCATCGTAGCTGCGGGAATGACCGTTTTGGGAATGACGTTTGGTAACAAATTCGGCGACAAGTGCGGTAAATGGGCAGAGGTGGTCGGAGGGCTGGTACTGCTGGGAATAGGATTCAACATCCTCATAACGCACCTCATGGAATAGCGACCCGACAAGTAATAACACTAAGGGAGTGAACGAACATGGAATGGTTCTACGGATTGAATCCTGTGACGCAGGCGCTGCTGGCAACAGTCGGAACGTGGCTGGTGACGGCAGCGGGCGCAAGTGTCGTTCTTTTTACGAAGAATGTCTCGCAGAAGTTTCTTGACGCTTCGCTCGGCATGGCCGCCGGCGTAATGATAGCGGCGAGCTTCTGGAGCCTGCTTGCCCCGGCGATAGAAATGAGCGTGGAATCCTACGGTGAGAAGTGGAAGTGGGTCCCGCCACTCATCGGATTCCTGCTGGGAGCTGTCGTGCTTCGGATTATAGATCGCATATTGCCCCACATGCACCCTGATCTCGCGGTGGCTGAGGGCCCCAAAACCTCATGGCAGCGAAGCACGCTGCTGGTGCTGGCGATCACCATTCATAACATCCCCGAAGGCTTGGCGGTGGGAGTTGCATTTGGAGCCGCTGCCGCCCTGACCGGAGATGCGCAGATGGCTCAGATAGGAGCTGCAATCGCCCTGGCGATAGGTATTGGCCTGCAGAACTTCCCCGAAGGCACAGCCGTCTCCCTACCGCTCAGACGCGAGGGCATGAGTAGGCGAAAGAGCCTCTGGTACGGGCAGCTCTCTGGAATCGTGGAACCAGTAGCAGGTGTGCTGGGAGCATATCTCGTTATGTCGATGGGTGCGATACTTCCCTATGCACTGGCATTCGCAGCCGGCGCAATGATATTCGTGGTAACAGAAGAACTCATTCCGGAATCACAACGCAAAGGCAATGTGGACATTGCTACAATGGGGTGCATCGTGGGCTTCGCAATAATGATGACGCTCGATGTCGCACTTGGGTAATAGCACGATGGAGCGAGACAAGAAACTCAGATTACTGTTCCTATGCACCGGCAATTCATGCAGAAGCCAGATGGCAGAAGGCTTTGCCAGGCATCTGAAGAGCGGCTGCATTGAAGCCTATTCGGCAGGCATAGAAACCCACGGCCTGAACCCAAACGCGGTCAAGGTAATGAGCGAAGCAGGCGTAGACATCTCGAACCATCAATCGAAACTGCTGTCGGAATTCAGTGATATGGAATTCGACTGCGTAGTAACAGTCTGCGACAACGCACACGAGACATGCCCCGTGTTTGCCGGAAACGCAAAAGTGGTTCACGTCGGATTCGATGATCCGCCGGCCTTGGCAGCCACCTGCTGCAACGAACAAGACAAACTTGACTGCTATCGCCGCGTGCGAGATGATATCCGTAAGTTCGTTGACACTCTACCGGACGCATTGAAATAGCACTTGACTGACATTTAAATGGGGTTGTGATTATGAAACATGTATTTATCTTGCTGCTGGTTCTGGTGACGTTACCGGCGGCCACATTCGCCCAGGGCATCGCCTTGGGTGGCGAGAGTGATTTGTTTGGCGGTTTTACTCTCACCAGCGAAATAACAGCCAGCGCTGTCGCATCCCATCTGACGGCACAACCAGGCACCACATTCCACGTGGCGATTAACCTGAGCATAGCTGACGGGTGGGCGTATTACAGCCCGAACCCCGGCAAGACAGTCAAACCCGCTGTGGTAACCGTAGACGCAGGCAAGCTGAAAGCAGGCGAAACGCTTTGGCCGGCTGACAAACGCTACGATACCGATCTCGGCGACAGGACAATCACCAACTACGCCTACAAGAACAACGCTACGGTCTTCGTGCCGATCAACATTCCGCCGGGCACACCCTCGGGCACATACACGATCAAGATATCAGCCGGCGGCCAGGTGTGCGGCAAGCTGTGCAAAGACATCGTCGCCGACAGCACAGCAACGATAAAGGTCAGCGAGACATCGCAGCCGAACCCTGCCTGGACCAGCGAACTAGAGTCTAAGCTCAAGCAAGCCGTGCCCCAAGCCGATCTGCCCTTGCTCCGCCCTGCTCCCATTACCACCAGGTCGCAGGACGTGCAGGATCTCACAATACCGGCCGGGCTCGCGCTGGCATTACTTGCCGGACTCATCCTCAACATAATGCCATGTGTGCTTCCGGTAATACCGCTGCGAATACTCAGCCTTACGCAGATGGCGGGCGAAAGTCGCCGGCGCATGGTGACTCTCGGTCTCACATTTGCATTCGGAATACTGCTATTCTTCGTCGCTATCGCGGGGGTGAATATCGTGCTGCGTCTGGTGGCGGAGCAGGTATTCAGCCTGAGTGGATTGTTCCAGTACCGCGCGGTGCGAATAGGCCTGGGCTTGGTACTTGTGGCGTTGGCGGCGAACCTTTTCGGCCTATATAATGTGATTGTACCCGCAAGCATCGCCGGCCTGGACGCGGGCAAACGAAAAGGCACGCACGCCTATTTATCTTCGATCGGCATGGGGCTTATGCTGGCGATACTGGCGACACCGTGCAGTTTTGCGATACTCGCCAAGGCCCTCGCATGGGCACAGGTAGTCTCATTACCACTTGGCACCCTGGCGATCCTCACCATAGGCGTAGGCATGGCACTACCCCACGCAGTGCTGGCGGCGTTCCCCGGCCTGGTCGACAAACTCCCCCGCCCGGGCCGCTGGATGGAACTTTTCAAACAGTCCATGGGCTTCCTGCTGCTGCCGGTGGTGATATGGCTGGTATTTGCAGGCAGCGGTGACTCTTACCCGGCATGGGTGATGGGCTATTGCGTTCTGCTGGTATTCTGCCTGTGGGTATGGGGCACCTGGGTTCGCTACGATGCACCTCTGGCAAGAAAACTCACAGTGCGCGGAAGCGTGCTGGCTGTGGCAATAATTGGCGGAGTGTGGATGCTGTCGCCTGCGACGAAATCACCCATCACGTTCGTAGACTTCAGCAATGCCGACATCGCCGAGGCCCATGCACAGGGCAAGACGGTACTGGTCAAGTTCACATCCGCAACCTGTCTCAGTTGCATCTGGATCGACCGCACAGTCTACCGTGATCCCGAAGTTGCAAAGGAATTGCTGAAACGCGGCATCGTGACTATGAAGGGGGACGTAACTGACGCACACTCACCGGCTGCCAAGATGCTTTCAAACCGCTTCGGCGGCGCTCCCCCACTCACCGTGATTCTTCCGCCTGGCAACGCCAAGCCTCATCGCATCGAGGGCAAGTTCACGCGTGAATACCTCATAAAGACGCTTGATCTCGCACAGAAGTAGCTCGCCTCGCTTGCCCGTTACTCCACACAGTTACTATCTCTGGTGCGGCAACGTTGTGTCTACGACATCGAAGAATGCTCTACTTGGGGATCGGCGTGTTTTGCCGTTTGGGACGGTTGGCCCTTGATTCCACAGACATTGTGGCCAGAATCAGTTTCCACAGCACTGTCGACCATGAAGTCTGCCTCGTCTCCCGTTGCGCCGGAATCTATCGTAAACTGACCGACCAACTCCTGAAGCTGGCCTGCCAGGCCCGTCAAGTTTTCGGCTGCGTTGTCTATCCCGCAAGCATCTTCAGTTGTGTGCTGTGCAAATGTCTGAACCGTGGAAACGTTCTCTGAAAGGCATTTCATGCCTGCCGCAGCGCTGGCAGCGGAGGAGGCAACTTCCTTTGCGGATGTAGCCAATTCGACTACGTTGTTTGAAATATCCCTTGCGGCGATGACGGCCTGCTGGACCGTTTCCGATGCTTCGCTGGCCCCGCCGGCGGCATCTCGGATGTTGCCCGAGACCTCGGTCACGCCCTTGGCTGCATCGCCGATGCTCCGGGCAATTTCACCGGTAGTTGCCGTCTGCTGTTTAACTTGCTCGGCAATCCCGCAAGAGATGGAGTTCACATTATCGATAACCAAGACAATCTCGCCAATAGCATCAACTGCCTCGCCGGTGTTGGCCTGCATGCCCTCAACCTGATGGCGGATATGGTCTGTCGCTGAGGCAGTTTGTTTGGCAAGTTCCTTCACCTCGCTTGCAACAACCGCAAATCCCTTACCTGCCTCGCCGGCCGACGCAGCCTCTATGGTTGCATTGAGGGCCAGCAGGTTTGTCTGGGAAGCGATACCGGTAATGATTTCCACAATCTTGCCGATTTCCTTGGCACTCTGGCCGAGCGTGCTGATTGTTGCGGATGTTCGTCGGGCGGTATCAGCCGCATTGGTTGCCACGCTCGCGGCCTGAGCGGAACTATCCGACACACTCGCCAGGGACACCGACATCTCCTCGATGGCGGACGCAACTGTGTTGACGGATATCGTCACCTGCTCCGTGGTGGCCGCAACGCTAACCATGCTGCTGGACATTTCCTCAACAACCGCCCCCATGCTATTGAGGCTCATGGTCACATGCTCGGAGGAATCAGCTACTGTCGACGCGCTTGTACTCATCTGTTCGATTCCGGCAGCCACTGCCCCAATACTCACCGAAGCCTCGTCCGTAGCTGAAGACGCCGTGACAGATTGTTCCGTCATTTCTGTGGCTACTGACCCCAAAACCATGGATGTTTCTCTGAGTCCCTCTGCCGAACCAACCAGCGTGTCGGCAGTACCGGCTATGTTTGTAACTACCGTATGGATCTTGTCCACAAACGAGTTGAAGCACTCCGCCATTTGCCCAAGTTCGTCCGAACTGTCGACATTAAGTCGTTGCGTCAAATCACCGTTGCCCTCGGAGATATCCCGCAGGCGATTAACGATATTGTGAATCGGACCGATAAGCCCATGCCCCACGACAAACCCGAGGCATGTGGTAATGATCACTGCGACAGCAGCGATAACCACGAACAGACCAGACTGCCACGCAGCATGACTCGCAGCTTCAGCGGCAACCTGCTCCGCTGCTGCCTGCTTGGTTTTCATACCATCAAGATTGCTCGTAATTCGATCTGTAAGATACTCACCAAACATATCCAGGGTGTTCTGCATCTGACCGAAAGCATTCTCCGCAGAACCGCCATTACTGCATTTCCTTGCCAGCAGGCGTTTCTCCGGCGTGGATGCGTAATTAATGACCTTTGTAGTCTCCTTGGTCCACTCGTTGAACTGCTCATTGAAAATCAGTTCGGTTCTCTTACTCTCGTTGTTGCAGACAAGCTCGAAGGCCCGTTTTACTCGCCATTTGGCCTGTTCGATATTCTCATCACTGATATTACGGGCTTTCTTGAATTCAAATTCATCTGAGGATGCCAGCGCCGCCTTCTCTGCCAGGAGAGCTTGATGCACGTCACGGTCCGCCTCCAACACGAGCATAGCGCCCATTGCCAGGTGCCGTGCAAGATAAGTGGCATCGTCTTTGACCAGTGGAAGAAATTGATCGTTTACCACCCGTTGTGTGGCATCGCTGGCGGACGCCAGGGAAAACCAACCCACCACGGCCAGAGAGATCAGTGCAACCATGGGTACGAGAATCGTAATCGCCAGCTTCATCTTGATAGTCATATCAGTTCTTTCCATGAATTAACCGCAAATACGCAAATGACCGGGGATGCATCCATAATGCGATGCGGAGTTTCTATTCCGGTCTGCTCAGCGGCGAAGCCCATGCACACCGTGGCTATCAGTTCGCCGCCAGCATGAATATTGAGCTTTCTAACCCACTCCATAATTCATAATCCCTTATATGGCCAGCTTTTCTACACATCGCCTATTCTGACCCTACTGTCCCAACGCCCGTTGACTCACGATACAAGTC
>CBDUQP010000129.1:0-8597 GCA_965369385.1 uncultured Phycisphaerales bacterium | reverse complement strand
ACTTTGCGGTAGACGAGGGGTTCAATCTGGCTTGCCCGGCATCCCCCGCACACTACCAACGTGATCCTCTGCACACCTTCAAGACGTCTATCTTCGGAGCCATCCACGCGCTCGAGCTGGCCAAGAGAACCGGAGCCAAAGTACTGCAATGCTCGACGAGTGAAATCTATGGTGACCCCCAGGTCATGCCCCAGCGCGAGACGTACAGGGGCAACGTAGACCCCACAGGTCCGCGCGCATGCTACAACGAAGGCAAGAGGGCCGCAGAGACTCTCTTCACTGACTACCAACGCGTGCATGGGGTCGACGCTCGTATTGTTCGCATCTTCAATACATACGGCCCTGGAATACTCCCCACCGACGGAAGAGTAGTCAGCAATTTCGTTTCTCAGGCTCTGGCCGGCAACGACCTTACGGTCTATGGTGATGGTTCGCAAACGAGATCCTTCTGCTACGTGGACGACCTAGTCGATGGCTTGATTCAAGTCATGGACTCGCCGTCACCATTCCCCGGTCCGATCAATCTCGGAAATCCCGAAGAGATATCAATCGTTACCTTGGCTACACTGGTCATAGATCTGTGCAAGTCGCAATCATCCATATCTCATGCCCCTCTCCCAATCGATGACCCCTCCCGGCGGTGTCCAGACATAACGTTGGCAAAGAGATCTCTGAACTGGGTGCCCAAGACGCCACTCCGTGAAGGCCTCCTCCGCACAATCGATTACTTCACGGCTCTGGAAAGCAAAACCGCAAGTACGACCTGAATCGAGCACACAATTGCAGGAACGATCTTCTTTGAGGCAAGGCCGCGTGTCTTGATCTATGCGAAAGGATGAAATGATGCGACTGTCACTGTTGGCCTTGGCTTGCATCGCGTGTGCAAATCCCGCCCTTGGCGGCAACACTCTGCAAGCAACAGCGAGGAACATAGCCGTACACCCGCTGTTCTCCGACAACGCCGTGCTCCAACGTGGCATGAGTATCCCCGTATGGGGCACTGCCGACAAGGGTGGCATGATAGTGGTGAAGCTCAATGGACATACCGCCAGCAGCGTCACAGATGACGATGGACGGTGGCGTGTGGACTTGCCGCCAATGAAGGCTGGCGGCCCCTATGAACTGAAGATCGTTGGAGCTCAACAAAGGACTATCACAAGGAAGAATGTGATGGTCGGCGACGTGTGGCTGTGTTCAGGCCAGTCCAACATGTGGTGGCCGGTGCAGAGATCGAAGAATGCTCACCAGGAAATCACGAACGTCAAGCATCCTCGCATTCGGCTGCTGACAGTGCCCCGTGGGTCAACTCAATTTCCCCAGACCACAGTACAATGCAATTGGATAGAGTGCATCCCCAAGACGGTCCGCAGCTTCTCTGCCGTCGCCTATTTCTTCGGGAGAGAGCTCAATAGACATCAGAAGATACCCATCGGCCTGATCCACTCATCGTGGGGTGGCACGCGAGCAGAAGCGTGGACTTCGGTACCGGTACTGAAGTCGAACAAGTGCTTCTCCGCCATTCTGCGTCGCCACAGCGCGGCGATGAACGCTTGCCCCGACAAACTCGGCATATACAAGATAGACTTGGCTGCCTGGCGTGCTCTGGGCGGCATGTCACGGGCTGAACGTGTAAGGAACATTGGCTTGGCCAGGGATATCTTCGCAAGACGCTGGGCATCGCGCGGACTGAACGACTCACAGTGGAAGACAGTATCACAGCCGACACCCGCCGGCACCGTGGCAGATATCGGCGGCACCTCTTGGTTCCGCAAGGAAGTGGATATACCCTCAAGGTGGGCTGGCAAGGAATTGACACTCGAGCTTGGCCCCATCAGCAACGCAGACGTCACCTACTTCAATGGCGTTGAGGTCGGCGCAACGGCCCAGGAAACCAAGGACATTTGGACGCACCCCCGCAAATACACCATCCCAGGAAGAATCGTGGGATCGGGCCGGGCAATCATCGCAACTCGCGTGCTTGACCATTTCGGTGGGGGAAGCTTCACAGGTACGGAAGACGAGATGTATCTGAACGCCGGACAACGCAAAGAAGGTATCAAGCTTGCCGGTAACTGGCGACATGCGGACGAGCTAACGTTGGTACAGAACAAGCTCCATCACCTTCGCCCGCCCACCGTGCCCCTCGGACCGGGACACATGCATATGCCAGGCGGCCTATACAACGCGATGATTCGCCCGCTCATTCCCTACGCCATCAAGGGCGTCATCTGGTATCAGGGGGAATCGAATGCGGACCGTGCATACCAATACCGCGACCTTCTCAAAGCCATGATCACCAACTGGCGAACCGATTGGAGACAGGGGGACTTTCCGTTTCTAATAGTCCAGCTCGCGAACTACGCCGCCACACCCCGTTGGCCACAGTCCACATGGGCCGAGCTTCGGGAAGCACAAGCCATGGCGTGTGAATTACCCAACACGGGACTGGCCGTAACGGTTGACATCGGCGAGCCACGTAACATCCATCCCAAAAACAAGCAAGATGTGGGCAAGCGTCTCGCACTAGCCGCACGCCGCATCGCCTATGGAGAGGAGATCGTCCACTCCGGCCCGACCTATCGATCGATGCGAATCGAAGGCAAGAATATACGAATAGCGTTGGACAACATCGGCAGTGGAATGGCAACAAGAGGTGCTGAGACTCTCAGACATTTCGCCATCGCCGGCGCAGATCGCAAGTTCCACTCCGCAACGGCCGTGATTGTCGGCAACACAATCGTTGTCACCTCCAACCAGGTCACCAAGCCAGTAGCCGTGCGATATGCATGGGCAAACAACCCTGCTGGATGCAACCTGTACAACAAGGAAGGCCTCCCAGCAGTACCATTCCGCACAGATAGCTGGCCAGGCGTGACGTTCTCTAATCGCTAGCAGCCACCGTAGTCGCGAGATCAGTATCCCCAGACCCGTGGGCCAATGCGTTTCTACGCGAGCGTGCCCGCCTTCAACCACAAAGTCAGCACAGATTCGGTCTCAATGCCTTGGCGAGCAGGCCCGGAAGCGATCTGCGCCTGCCCTGGGCTATCATCTACTGCTCAATTGCGATGAAATACCCGGGCTAGTCCTTCTCGATGACGGCTTCGACCATGTCCATAATCCCTACTCGGACAGGCTCTGGAAGTTTCAGCCACGTGGCGACCAGCGTAGCCAGTCCCAAATTGGCCACTTCTTCGCCTGCAGTGTGCTGCATACTTGGTGTGCCGAAGCATACCGGAATCTCTAATCCTCTCTTACACGACTCCTTAAAGGGCACGATGTGCATGTGGCCAACGTGAATGTCGTGAGTTCGAATCTCATCGTCTGGCTTCGCGAAGCAGGTACCGCTGGTGGCGGCTGGGAAAACCGTCGAAACTAGGCGATTCTTGCCTAAAGTCGCAGGCAAGAGTGACTACCAGCGAGAACCGTTGGTTAGTCGCACTCCACCCAGAATCGTGCGCCCTCAATATACCCTCACGACAGGCGTCACGACAGTAAGAAATCGTGTTTGAATAGTATAGCAACGAGAGCCTCCAAGTCTTTGCTATCGCTGGTGTTGAATCTTAAGTACAGACGTTTGACGACCTTACAAAACTCAGCAGTATTGAATCCCACCCTCTCCGTTGACCGACCTCACTGCTTGTACCTCAATGCTTCGATCATCGCCCGAATCGCCAGCTTCGCCCTATCCGAAAGCCGTGGCCAAGCGTCCAGGACCATACCCAGACCCTCCTCCTCTCCAAGTGCTCTCTCACCAACTGCACCGGATTCTGCACCACCCTTTCCATGCAGCCCCTGTAACAGCTTTAATTCACAAGGCCTTACAGTACCCGGTTCAAGTCCAGTACGGCCCATATCGTCAAGTTCTGTCAAGCTTTGTCTTGGCAACCGTTAAGCCCGACTGCAATCGGGCTTTTCTCTTGTCTACTCTCGTCAAACATTATCCACTCTAAGCAGCAGATTTCAAACCGGCTTCAAGCCAGCACCCAATTCTCACTCGGGCGATTCCCACAAGCCCCTATCTTCCAACAAAAACTCCTCACCAAACAACTTTCCATAAGTCCCAACGAACTCTGACGTGCTCTACGAATGGAGGGAAATTCTATCCGACATCTCTGGAATTGCAATATCTGTAAGTTCCTGTGAATCAAGAAGGACCGGGTATTCGGTACCCACAAATCCCTGCTTCTCGCGCGTACGTACGAAGACTCACTCCATCGCTTCGGCCGACCGCGCCTCACGTATCGCGTTATACTCCGCCACCATCGTCTCAATCTCGTCGCGTGTCAGCGAGGCACCCTCTGCGGTCTTCTCTTCCAGGAATCGCTTGGGCAGGGTATCGGTCGACGGCCCGATGCCTTCACGCGTGTTGTAGGCGCGAGTCTGCTGCGTGATGTCATTGGCGAATATCTCCAGCTGCCGCTTACTCCACTTGAGCCCGGTGGTAGCCTCGATGAGTATCGCCAGTTCTTCCCACTGCAGAAAATCCCTGTAGAACCTGCACAGGACCATGCAATCGAAGATGGCGGCCCGGTCTTCGTAGTCCACGTGAAGCTCGGCCTTGCCCTCTATCTGGGCCGGGTCCATCTGCCCGGAAAGCTCAGCCTTGTAGAACGTTCCCCGCAGATGACACGCGCCGCGGGCACTGGTGGCGTAAGACAGCCCCATCCCCTTCAGCACGCGAGGATCAAAGCCCGCAGGCTCCAGACCCTTAACGTGAATCGCAAGATCCTCAAGCCCAAGCTCTTTCGCTGCATACTTGATGCCCTTGCCCAGCAGCGCCCCGAGGCCCTCGTCCGCCGCTATCATCCGGAACAATTCCGCCATCCGGTCCGGCTGGTTGTAATCGATCTCAAAATCGGTCTTGCCCCGCTTGTAGGCTTCCACCGCAAACGCCGACAGATTGCCCGCACTCATCGTGTCAATGCCGAGCCTGTCGCAAATATCGTTCAGCCACGCAACTTCTTCCAGACTGTCCAGCTCATTGAGCCCGCCGATGGCGTAGATAGTCTCGAATTCCGGCCCTTCCACTTCCAGCCCGGCGTGCCTGCCGTGCTTGAGACGCGAAAGCTTAGTGCATTTCAGGAAACACGCGGGACATCCGCAGGCCTTGACCTCAAAATTCTCCTGCATATAGGCCGCCGAAAGGTTCTCCCACTTGTCAAAGTGGCCCTTCTGCCAGTAGCGAGTGGGGAAACAGTTCACACCGTTGACCACCGCAACCTGCATCGGCGTGCCGAATTTCTTGTAGCCAAGCGCACCGGGCGTATTCACGTGCTTGTCGGCTATCTCTTTCGTCAGCTTCTTGAGCAAATCAGGATCCGCCAGCTCAGCCTTCTTCTTGCCCGCAAAGGAGATCCCCTTCACGTTCTTCACGCCAAGGATCGCCCCCATCCCGCCGCGCCCGAGGCTTCGCCACTTGTCGGACTTTACGCACGCAATGGCGGATTTGCTCTCGCCGGCCGGCCCGATAACCATAGCCCGCGCCCCGGCGGGAGATTTCTCCAGCAGGTCAGCTTCGGTTTCGTACGCATCCTTGCCCTGCATGCCGGCCGCGTCGAGGAAGGAAACTCCGCTCTCTTCGATTACCAGATAGGACAGGTCGCTGCACTTCCCTTCGATAACGACGGCGTCAATTCCGCATCCCTTAATCCTGGGCGCCAGGCTGCCTCCGCAATAGGATTCCATGAAACCGCCGGTCGCTGGACTCTTGGCAAAGACCGCGAATCGCGAATGGCTCCAGAAATTGGTGCCGGTGGCCGGGCCGACGGTGATGATGAAGCGATTGTCCGGCGACAGCGGCTCGACGCCGACGGGGTTCTCCGTCGTCAGCAGATGCACGCCCAGCCCCTTGCCGCCCAGCGTCCTGACGAGAATCGAATCGTCGATGGGTTCGTAGGAGTGCGTCTTGCTGTCCAGATTGATCCTCAGCAGCCGATTGAAAAAACCTCTCATGCTCATTTCCTCTGTGATTAAGGCAGGCTCACCACTTCCACACGTCACCGACTCTACCCAACAGCCCGTTGAAAAAGCTGTTCCTGCTTCATACGGGCCCTCCTTCGGCGGGCAGGCCTTTCACCTGCGCGTCTGCGTCATGAAAACTCGACAATTCACCCGAATTGCCTTCATTTTCATTCCTTGGTGCTCGGTGAAATTCCGCGTACTCGCTACGAAACCCATTTTTCAACGGACTGCTAACCAATGGCCCACTGTTTGACAGACCTTATGGCATCAACCCAAGCGGGCAACGTCCGTATTCATATCTGTATTCTTGAAGTATTCACGCCAATACCTATAATACAGTTATCATTGTCGACAATCGACCAAAAACCGGCCCCGCTTTCCTCAATATCCGCCAATACGCCCCGGTTCATCGTAGCCGGCGCTGATTCAGAGATTGTAAAATCAGCTAGAACAGTATAGTAAATTGGTACAGATCGAGTATCTGTGCTCCACAGGATAACAGCTAACATCCTCTTATATAGGAGTTTCAATCATGTCCGGATATTGCGGAAAGCTCTTAAGAGTCAATCTTACCAACGCGACAGTCTCCAAAGAGGATCTGGATCTGGACATCGCCAGGAAGTTCATCGGCGGCCGCGGCCTGGGCACATACATCCTCTCACAGGAAATCGACCCGCAGATCGACGCGCTAGACCCTGCAAACAAGCTCCTTTTCGTCACTGGTCCGCTGACGGGCACAAGTGCCCCCACCGCAGCCCGATACATGGTGGTCACGAAATCGCCACAAAGCGGGACTATCGCCTCGTCGAACTCCGGCGGATTCTGGGGCCGGGAACTGAAGAACGCCGGCTACGATCTGATTATCTTCGAGGGCAAGGCCGCCAGCCCCGTCTACCTCTGCATCAATGACGATAAGGTGGAGCTGAGAGATGCCAGCAAGTATTGGGGCAAGCTGGTTGGCGAGAGCACCGACGGCCTGGTGGAAGAAGTCGGCGATCCCAAGGCCAGGGTCGCAGTGATTGGCCCTGCCGGCGAGAAGCTCTCCAGAATCGCCAGCATTATGAATGACAAATACCGCGCCGCTGGGCGATCTGGCGTTGGTGCGGTTATGGGCAGCAAGAACCTGAAAGCCGTCGTCGTGCGCGGTACCGGCAAAATTACGCCGGTCGCCAGCGCGGAAGATACCAAGGAACTCATGAAAGGGATTCGCACCGCCCTGAAGGAAAATGACGTCACCGGAACAGGCCTGCCGACATACGGAACATCAGTTCTCGTAAACGTCATCAACGAACACGGCGCATATCCGACCAGGAACTTCCAAAAGGCGTATTTCGAAACTGCCGACAAAACTTCCGGCGAAACGCTGGCTGAGAAATATCTCGTCAAAAATACCGCGTGTTTCGGATGCCCAATCGCGTGCGGCCGCCTGAGCAAAGTCGATGGCGTAGAGGGTGAAGGCCCTGAATACGAAACAATCTGGTCATATGGAGCGGATTGCGGAGTGGACGATCTGGCATCGGTCATCAAAGCCAACAACCTGTGCAACGAATACGGACTGGATACAATCTCTGCCGGTGCGACCATCGCCTGCGCTATGGAGCTGGTCGAAAAGGGCCTCATCAAACCTGAAGAAGTGGACGGTCCGCCGTTGGAGTTCGGTTCGAGTGAAGCGATCATCGAATGGACCCGCAAGATGGGAGCAGCCGAGGGCCTGGGTGCGAAGCTGGCGTGGGGTTCGTATCGACTGGCGGAGAGCTACGGCGCGGCTGAGCTTTCGATGTCGGTTAAGAAGCTGGAAATGCCCGCATACGACCCCAGAGGCATTCAAGGTCACGGGCTGCAATATGCGACTACAAACCGCGGCGGCTGTCATGTGCGTGGTTACATGATATCCCCCGAAATTCTGGGCATTCCCGAAAAGCTGGATCCTTACGCCATCGACGGCAAGGCGTTTTGGGTTAAGGCGTTCCAGGATACGACGGCTGTGATCGATTCGCTGGGACTCTGCCTGTTCACTTCGTTTGCAATTGGGCTGGATGCCTACACGAAGATGTTCAATGCCTTCACGGGTGAGAAGCTGACCCAGGAACAAATGCTCCAGACCGGCGAGCGTATTTGGAATCTCGAACGTGTATTCAACATGAAGGCCGGCATAGACGCTTCGGAGGACAAGCTGCCTCCACGTCTGGTGAATGATCCCATACCTGAAGGACCATCCAAGGGCCAGGTTCACCATCTCGACCAACTGTTGCCTGAGTATTACAAGGAGCGCGGCTGGGATGAAGGCGGCGTGCCGACGCCAGAGAAGCTCGCTGAACTCCAGCTTGCGTGAGAAGGGCCGATTATCTTATGAATGTAGAGGTGAAATTATTCGCGACGTTCCGGCAGGACCGCTTCAAGAAGGACACGATGACTGTCCCCGATGGCGTTGCGATTGAAGCTATTATTGACGAGTTGAGTATTCCCAAGGATGAATTGGGAATACTCCTCGTCAACGGCCACTATGCCACCATCGACAAAACACTGACCGCGGACGAGGTGGTATCCATCTTCCCCTCCGTTGGCGGCGGATAACGAGTGGAGCGTTTTTTTGGGGGGGGGGAATGATTTAGGAGGGTGTTTCTGGAGCATACCTG
>CBDUQP010000128.1:0-8796 GCA_965369385.1 uncultured Phycisphaerales bacterium | reverse complement strand
GACATGTATAAGAAGCTTCGCCGCAGGCGAAGCGCACATACGTGCCTGCCCGCCGAAAGGAGGGTCCCCCTCCGCGATCAAAGACGCACTGCCGCACACCACGTGCCACCGCAAATAGGCGGGTGGGCGATAGTCGTATCGTGGGTATGGCACCTGGCCATGACAAACTCCGCAGCCCTTGTGGGGGCCGCGGAGTCATCGGCTGAACTTCAGCTTCAATACAACTGCATTCCATTACCTGTCGGATCTTCGCCTCCAGGTACGTCGCTGGCTTGGGAGACTCGTCACAACAGAACAGTTACTATCAGACAATGTCTACGAACGCGGCTGCGTCAACAGAAATCACGCCGGCCTTACCCGGGTATCTGAAACTCCTGGCCTTATCAACCTTGTCCCGGTGACTCAGCGACTTGATTTCGTCGCCGCCACCTAATACATGCACGCCGCTGGTGGCCAGATCAATATTCGTCATCTTCACTCTGCCCATGGATGCGGCAGAGAAGTTACTGTTCACCACGAATCGCGGTGCCAGCTGGCCCTTCTTGGTCCTGTAACCCTTGATGTTGATCGAACCAATACTTGCCCCTGGCGTGTTGAAGTCGCCCGAATTGGCGGCAAAACGCCCTGCAGCCGCATGGATACCCGCGAAAACATCAACATTCTCAATCGCACCCAGCGTGAGCTTGCCAATCGAACCGCCACTTCTGAGCTTGGCCACGCCGGCCTGACTGCTGCGGAAGGTGCCCTTGGTAGTAAGCGAACCAATTTCGCCACCAATCTGCCAGCCAGTGGTGTTCACGTCGCCACGAACAACCGCTCTCTTCAGGTTTCCGTCAATATTGACTGCACCATGCACATCACCGCCAACATTGACACTTCCTAAGCTGCCATCAACGATATTCAGACCGCCCAGGATGTCGCCACCCTTGCCTCGTGAAGCCCTAACCGAAAGCCTCTTGAGCAGGGTATACGGATTCATCTCAGGGAGACTGTGCGGTTCGAGGACAATATTGGCACCGATCAGATTTCCGCCAACAACCGTCAAGCTGCCGAATGCGACCTTGCGATCCAGCGTGACACCATCGGTGATCACATCAATATTGAACATCGCATCACCACCGGTCACATTGATCGATTGGATCCGGTCAGCAGTGATATTGGATGTCGCGTTGCCGATGACCTTCAGACTGCCGAGGCCATATCCTAGCCTGCTGACGCGTTTGTTGACCAGATCAGCTCCGAAGTCACCCTTGATAGTCAGCCTACCCAGCACGCTTCCCTGGATTGTTCCGCCAGCCCAACCTTTTGTATTAACAAGGTCCAGTTTGGTATTTGTCGTCAGATTGACGTTTCCGACTTCGCCAGCCCGCATCCTCATTCGTTGTCCGGATTCGCCAGCTAGAAGAATGTCAGCACCATCATTGATGTCATCAATTCTCAAGTTGAGCAACGCACCGGTGAGTTCTATGCCATTGCCGACAAGATCTGACCTCATTGCCGTAATCGCACGGAGTCCGCTGCCGGTAATCGTTCCTATGGACGTCTCATTATCCGTGCCACGCTTCGATGCCACTCTCACGCTCATTTGGCTTCTCTTGGAAGTAGTGCCAAACAGTTCCATGGAATAGATATCAGCAGCACGTCCGCCAAAGATATCCCGATAGACGTTCACATGGCCGGGGCCAGACATAGAAACAACGGTCGTATTCAAGTCAGCGTCGAAGAATTTGAACTTCCGCACTTCCACGGTAGGTGCCATCTGGTCGACCATACGGCCTTCCAGGATGAGAGGATTCTCTGATCCCAGCCCTGACAGTTCCACTGAAGACTGCCCAAACCTGTTGGACATTCCATAGGTATCAAACTGATCGTTACCGGGTGCTCCCTTAACAGTGGCGGTATCGCCCTTCTGCCCGCCACCGTCTACCTCGATCCAGGTAAGAGGTGCTGTGTTACCCAGCAGCACGTCAACATGGTCATCGTCATCGCCTGCATCGACCGAAACACTAAACGGGAATCCATCGTATACATCGAGCTCGATAGTATCGTCACCGCCAAGCGTATTCAGGTTTGCGATCTCGATATCGTTAATCGTGCTCGCAACACCATTGATCACGAGGCCCTCGGCATTCATCGCCACTTCGTCAGCGTCCTCGGTGGTCTCGAACAATGCGGTATCTGTGCCAGTGCCGCCGTCAAGGTCATTCGACCCGGTGCCGCCGTTGAGGAAATCATCGCCATCGCCACCGACCAGTACATCGTCACCGGCGTTGCCATACAGCTCATCATTGCCCGCATCACCCATCAGCGTATCATCGCCGTCGCCGCCGACCAGTACGTCATTGCCATCCTGGCCCTTGATCAGGTCATCGCCCTGCTCACCGTACAGCATGTCATCGCCGGCGGTACCGATGATGGTGTCATTACCTGTTCCACCATAGACCGAGACAGCCAGTCCTGCGGGATTGGGCGAGTTGTTCAGATTGATCTCATCGCCGCCGGCCAGGCCGTTGATACGCAGCGACGTCTTGTTACCGAACTCGATGGTCTCGTAGTTGTCCACAGAAACCTCACCTGTGGCAACTCCGCCGACCAATCCAGTTCCGCTATTGTCACCAACGTCATAACTGATGACGTTGCCCGTGTTCGTGCCGTTTACAATCAGTGCACCCGGAACAAGATCAATCACAGGCTCGAGACCGTTGAAGAGAACTGTCTGGACGTCACCATTCAGCATGTGTGTGACCTTTCCATCGCCTACACCCGGGCCAACATCATAGATGGCGTCAACTGTCCGGTCGCCAACGAACATCAGCGTATCGCTGCCGTATCCGCCATCGAACCGTGTTCCACTGGGCAGATCAACCAGCCCATTGGTGTTATCAACGATCAGTAGATCATTGCCGCTGTCGCCAAGAACGGTCAGCACTGCGAAGTCGGCGAAGTCCATGCCCATCCAGTTGTCCATGCCTGCCTGCAACGCCATCGAAGTGCCGATGCCGCCTTGAGACACTGTGAACTGGTCGTCACCAAATGTTCCTTTGGCAACTACTGAGTCAACGCTGCCAGCCCCTCGCAGACTCAGGCTTCCCAGTTCACTATTGAATTCGCTTACGATAATATCCGGGCCGCCGGTGCCGTGCTGGAGCCTTGCCGACCCAACACCCGTCGGAGTGAACGTCAGCTCGTCGCTGCCATCGGTCAGAGTTACATCAAGTGTGTCACCGTCGTCACCGTTAACGTCGCCACCGCTGAACCGCACTCGCTCCAGCTCGGTCACAGAACCGTATCCGATAACGTTGAACGCATCGGCAACACCATCACGACCGATAATATTCAGCTCTTCCACGCGATCCAGTTGAACGCCGCCACCGGCGATACCGTCAATCCTGCCGTGGACAAAGTCCACTGTCGCCGCCACACCATCAGTGATAAGATGCACGATATCACTGGCATAAGTCGGGTCGCCGCCATCAATCAGCATACCGTTGATGAATTGGTTTCCACCAAGAATGTACACTTCATCGCCACCGCTCAGGAGGTTCAGTATCAGCGCCTTGGCATTGGATACATCAAAGACATTCTCGCCTCCGAACAGATTTGTAATCGTGACCCTACCGCCCTGGATTGTGACGAAGTCATTTCCAGTGCTGCCATCGAGCACCAGCACATCGCCGGTGTTAACGGTGTTGGTTTCCATGCCGCTGAACGCAAGCGCCAAAATCGCTCTGGCGCGAAGGTCAACACCCGTAGCCGTGCCTTCACCTGGGTTAGCCGTGGGCGTAACAACAGCATTATTGGCGTTGAAGGTAAGCGAATCTCCGGGGGTATGGGTGGTGTTGTCGCCGCCCCACGCTTCCAGAAATTCCATGCCGGATATCGCGACCGTACGGGCTGTGCTGCCCACGGTCCACGTCATCATTCCGCCGGTGGGAGTCGCCGGTGAGTATTCAAACGCATCGTCGCCATCAGCGCCAACCAGCACCAGCGTGTCGCCGCCTATGGAGTTGCCGCCTTCAACCACGATGGTCTCCAGCATGGTCTCCAAGCCATCGGTTTCCATGCGAATCTGGTCGTCGCCACTGCCGGCATCGATGGTCAGACTCTCTTTGTTCTGGAAATACAGCTTCAGCGAACCGGTATTGACCTTGCCCATGTTGCCATCGGCCGTCAGTTCGATGAGGTCTGCACTGGACGATCCATTGACGATCATCGAAACGCCCGTTGCGGTGGGTGTGAAGTCGTATACGCGGCTGGACGAGCGGATAACGGTCTGCATGCCATTGCTGAACACGTGTGTGCTCTTGCTTGACGTATGTTCACTCGAAAGGGCTGCCTCTGTCACATCGCCCTCGAAGATTACCTTGTTGACGCCCGCACCACCGGTGAACTGAATACCTTCGGGGAATTCTATCGCACCGGCCGAGTTATCAATGATCAGAACATCATCACCGCCGCCACCGTTGATCTGGATCGACTCTACATTGACCAGGCTTGTGAACCTGGTGATGTTCATGACAACCGTATCGCCGCCATCGCTGCCCTTGGTCTGCTCGGAGATATCCAGGCTTCCACCGGTATAGAGCAACAGGCTGCCGTCGGCGGTGACGCCTGACTGATCCTGTCCTTGACGCGAGCCGGCAAACTCAATATCCCAGACTCCGTCGCTTCCGGTGACCACAAGATCATCGGCTGCAACGCCAGTACCCACCAGAGCGGCCTTCACAGCGGCCTCATCTGCATCAAACGCTATCGCGCCGGTGGTGTTACCCTCGAAGCTAAGCGTGAATGTGCCACCAAATACGATGCCCGGCAACTGCACACGTTGGACTTCGTTGACAGCCGACCCGGCCTGACGTTCAAGCACGCGGATATCATCGCCCAGCGCACCTCGCAACATATCGCCATTAGCGCCTATCCTCTGCATGGTTTGTCCGGCAAGATCGCCGGTGAATGTCACTCTCCACGTTCCGGCGCTGGGCTTGGTTACGGTTACGTTGCCCGCTCCGATCGAAGCCATAGCTTCCAACTTGGCCTGCACTGTGGCGGCCGAGGCGTTGTAAGCAATTGCGCCACTGGGAGTGGCGGTGTAGCCAGCACCGAACCACAGCTCGAACGTCCCGCCGGTAGCCTCTGCCGGCAGAGTAATCGTCTGCATCTGGTTTGTGGGGGCCACGGCAGCCGTCGTCTGGGCAACGACGGGCATAACATTCTGGACGCTGAACATGTTCCAATTGGCCTCTGCCAGAGCACCAACAAACTCTACGTCCCATGGTCCGCCTGTCGGACCGGTCACCGAGAACATATCGCTAGCTACCTGAGCGTTCAGTGCAGTCTGCACCTGGGCGGCGGTGGCATTGTTTGAGATAGGTTCGGTTAGGATGGGGGTGAGGCTCAATCTGAAATAGCCGGCCGCGTTTGATGGCGGAGTAACGGTCTGTACTTCGTTTACGCCAGGGTCGACGCCATCAGTGTCAAGAACTACGCTGCCGTCGTTGGCAATCGAGCCAATGTCCGTGAGGATGAGAGAATGTGTCTGTGCAGCCATGTCTCCGATGAACTCAACAACCCACTGGCCGCCACTTGTGCCGGTAACAGAGACGTTGTCCTCGCCTATGGTGCCCAGATTCTCCAAGGCAAGTTCTATCTCCAGGGCCAGTGCATCGACCGGGAGGTTCCCGGTCCAGCGAGTTACGCCTTCTCGCGTGAAACCAAGCTTGAAGGTGCCCGTGCCGCTTGGGCCAGGTATTGTCTGAGTTTGGTTTACGCCTGCGTCGGCTGCGATGGTTTCGACAACGGCCATGTCCAGGCCGCCGGAAAGGCCGGCGCCATCGGTTTCCATCATCGGCTGGTCCGTATTGCCCAGAGTGCCGGTGAACTTAACGTACCACAACGGCGCTGTGCCGGTGACCTCGATATCACTCGTGGTCAGCCCGGGTGCAGTAGCCAGGATAGCGGCTCGCACGTCGGCCGGGGCTGCATCGTGCTGGATCGGAGCGGTCCAAGCGTGTGAGGCAAGACGCAACTTGAACGTTCCGCCAGTTGTTTCGCTGGGAAGGATGATCCGCTGCACTTCGTCATGGCCGGCATCTACGTCAGACGCAGCCACCTCGGACACAGGAATCGGAATGTCTCTGCGCTGGAGATTCGTGCCGTCGGCAGTCAGCGGCGGCAGGTCGGTATTGCCAAGGGCGCCGGTGAACGCTATCGTCCACGGGCCGGCAGCTCCACCATTTACCGTTACGTCGGCGGCATCAACACCGGCGGCCACGAGGGCTGCCTTGATGTCAGTACCGGCTGCGTTCCACGCAATCGCGCCAGTTTCGCCAACTCCGTCAACAGTCAGCGTGAATGAGCCGCCAATCGTGTCGCCAGGCAACGCGAGAAGTTGAACTTCGTCGGCCAGCGTGCCGGCGTCAGCATTTTCGGCTTCGAAGCGAATTTCCTGCAATGTGCCATTCGGGCCGGCCACCAGGCGAATGATATCGCCAAACGCCGATCCCTCTATCACAAGGCGATCGCTTCCGTCGCCACCGTCGATAACGACGTCGCGGGCATGGAAGTTCGGGTTAATGATGAACGTATCGTTGCCTTCATCGCCGAACAGCTCCATGGTCTTGTCGTTCACGTTGTCATAGAACGAAACGCCCCAGCTCGATATCACATTCTGGCCGCCGCCCATGATAATGGTGTCATTGCCGGTACCGGCTATCACCGTCTGGGGGATGCCTGTCAGGGCGCTGAGGTTGATCGTATCATTTCCGTCCAGCGTGCTGATTGTAATGCCTGATGTGCTGAATGTGCCCTGGATGAAGTTGAGTACGCCTTCGATGCCGGCAATCACGTCGCCTACCGGGCCGGGCAGAAACTCGGTGAAATCACGCAGGCTCGTCGGCAGGGATGAGAACACGTCATCCACGAAATCAGGAATTGGAATCTCCCAGCCGGGGAATATCTCAACGCCACCAATGAGGGGAACCCAATCGGGGACGTCCAGTGACGGTATAACCATCAAATCATCCATGAAATAGTCGGCTACGTCAAAATCAAGGAAACCATTGAAGGAGTCGACAAGATCATTCAGGCCAGGAATGAGATCCGTCCACGCCAGACCATTCATCGTTATCAGATCGACCTTCGGAAGCTGCAGAAGATTCTTGAACGTTGCGTCAAGCAGGCCTTCGAAGTTCAGACCAATGCCGCCGGCAAGGTGACCGACGAACGAACCGCCGCCTTCGCCCTTGGCGGTGAATGTCAGTTTGATCGACTTGATAACGTCCGGGCTGATGGCTGGCGGAATGCGAATCATCGACACGTCGCTGCTCTCGGTGAGCATAAGCAAGCTGTTGTTCAGCTCACCGAACATGCGCACATTATTGATCTCGCCTGGGAACGCCTGGTAGATAAACGCTGAGTTCAGCGCGCGGATATCGCGCTCGAACTTCGACGGGAGCGCAGCGCGCACATCGTCCGGGATAGCTTCAAACGCCAGGTCGGTCAGTTCGCCGGCCAGGCTGGCTATCAGATCAGTGCCAGGAAGCGTGGGGATGGCGATTGAAAGTAGCTGACGCTCCTCCAGATTTTCCACCACAAAAGGTTGAGGAGCGTTCTTCGATCGATCATTCCTGGGATTCTTCATTTTCAATATCCTGCCCTGTATTTCCATGCTCCGTGCGGCTCGGGGGCCACCAGAGCGTAATTTAGTCGCGTAATCTCTGACAAAGAAGGTCTAACTGGTAGAGCCAACAGCAAAACCACGGACAATTCGCAACAATCTCTTCGCCCGTGATTGCGATTCGGCAACAACACCCGCCCCGACAGTCACAATCGAGCACAAGTCCTCAAGATGCAAATAAACCACGCCCGCTACCGGGTGACAACACATCAAGAACTGTTAGACATGTACAAATACCGCCCATCACGTCTCCTCGCAGCCTGCCTTTTAGTGAGTTGAATGTCCTCCTTAACATCCACCTTCGACCTGAAAGGCACAGTCTACACCCGTACTGCTACATACTAATTAACACCATCCTAATGGGGATTTGAGTTACTGTCAACGAGGATAATCAGTTGAGCGGGAACCAAAATTGCAAACCATGTAAACCCTAGAGTTTATCGATCCAAATGGGCATGACACATACACTGGAAAGCAATTTGCATGAACCAAATCACTGGACTTACAGCAACATCCGAATGTTATCCTCGAAGGTCAGCACAGCCGCAGACAACTGACGCCATGCAGACAACAGATAAGGAGTGTACTCACTGAGCATGAGAGCGAAAGAACTCCGCAATCTCAGCCTTACCACTCTGGCCAGTAGCAACAGAGAGAGTCAGGTCGTAGATGCTCCCCTTGGGCGCATCAACCTCAATCCCATTCATATCCAGAAATACCAAGGCCGCAACGGCACCAGCCCGTTTGTTCCCATCAATGAACGGGTGATTCTGGACAAGATGAAACATATACGCCGATGCCATCTCGAAGATGTCGCTGTGCAGATAATCACCCCCGAAGCTAGCCTGCGGCTGAGCGGTCGCCGATTCAAGCAAACCCATGTCGCGCACACCATGCTCACCGCCATAAAGATCAACCTGTTCGGCGTGAAGATACAGGATGTCTTCAATCGCCAGAAAGTCCGTCATAATGATCTACTCCGCCAACCGTTTGAGATCATCGCCAAACTTGCGATTGATCTTGTCCAGGGAAATGCGAAGCTTCTCTTGTCTGGCCGTGTCACGGACAGGCGCAATCATCAGCGAATCGCCATCGGTCGTCAACTCAAGCGGAGTCTCGGC
>CBDUQP010000127.1:0-9090 GCA_965369385.1 uncultured Phycisphaerales bacterium | reverse complement strand
CTTGTGAAATAGCTAGTTATGTCAGATCGGCGGAACAACAACCGGACAGTAGTGACAGATTGGGTACTTTCAATTGTTTAACCATCTCAGGAGATTACAAATGGCAAAGCTATGGAGCAGGCTAATGGGAGATTCCCCCGAGCCAATCATTCGAATCGTGTCACTCGTTGCACTCATTCTCTTGGTGCTGTCTGTCCTGGGCACGATCATTAGCCCCAGACAGATCTTTGTAACGCTTGGGATGCCGAGCATCGTCCTGGTCGCAAGTGGCATGATTGCGATGGCTATCATGTCGACGAAGCGCGAGCAATAGCGGGCGCCGTGCCGTCGAAATTCGCAGCAATGGGGCCGATGCTGTACGAAATGCGATTTGCAATAGCGAGGTCGCTATTATAGGATGTTCACCATAGTATTAGTAAAAGTTGTAAGACTGAGCGTGCCAGTTGCGCACTTTTGTCGCGGATTCGTAATTTTATAGCCCTTTTCACCGGTATCTGGCCTGAAATGCTGTCTCATCACGACAAACATGATATGGCGAAGTGTGCTGCCGAGTGCACCGGATGCAAGAAGGGCAAGAGTGCGGATTCGACAACTGACGAGTTCATTTCCGGCCTGCCGCTTGGCGTATGGTCCGCCGTGGTCTTCCTGATGCCATTGCTGCTGTCTGTTGCGGGTGCAATAGTCGGTTCGCGCGTATGGGATTATCAGCTTGGCGGGTTAACGGGTGCATTGTGTGGTTTTGCATGCGGTAGCCTGCTGGCGAGAATCGCCTGCCGGTGTTTTATGCATGAGGCAATCAAGAAGAAGATATGACAGCAATAACAACCGGGATTCCAGGGAAGGGTAGTTTCGCTCGGGGTATTCATCCTCCGGAAGGGAAACATCTCGCGGAAGATGCGAAGGTTGAGGTCCTCCCGACCCCCTCAAAGGTAGCAATTCCAATCCTTCAGCACATCGGCGCCCCGTGTAAACCAATCGTTAAGATGAGGCAGGAAGTTGCCATGGGCGAGGTAATTGCAACCGCCGGCGGTTTTGTGTCGGCCGGCGTGCATGCCTCTGTAAATGGCGTTGTGGGCAAGGTAACTGTCGCCACGCTGCCCAACGGTCGTCACGTCAAGGTTATCCCCATTACCGCCGGTGAGGCCAATCTCAGCGGACAGGCACTTTGGGATGACATCTATGGCGGTGACTGGCCCACGGATGTCAGTTCATATGATGCCAAGCAGATTGCGGCTGCGGTGAGCGAGGCGGGCATTGTCGGCCAGGGCGGTGCGGCGTTTCCCACGCACGTGAAATTCGCCCCCAACGATGCCAAGCCCATCGATACGATTCTGGTCAACGGTTGCGAGTGCGAACCGTATCTGACGGCTGATTATCGTTTGATGCTGGAGGCGGCAGCGCCCCTGGTGACAGGATGTCTGCTGGCTGCCCGCGTGACCGGCGCTAGCAACATCATAATCGCCATCGAAGACAATAAACCCCAGGCAATTGAGACTCTTACCAAGGTCTGTCAGCCGGTCGGTATTACCGTGGCTGCCATGAAGACCAGATACCCCATGGGCGGCGAGAAGATGACCATCTCAGCCGCTCTGGGCAGGACTGTTCCCACCGGCGGTTTGCCGCTGGATGTGGGTGTGGTGGTGATTAATGTTGGCACGGCGGCTGCGATCGCCCGGGCGGTGGTTCGGGGCAAGAGCCTGACGCACAGGATTGTGACGGTATCGGGCGCGGGCATTGCAGAGCCCAAGAACCTGCTGGTGCCGGTTGGTGTGAGCTATGGCGAGCTGATTGACTTCTGCGGCGGGTTGCTGCCAAACGCAGTGCGAGTGGTGGCGGGCGGTCCGATGATGGGCTTCACGATATCCGACATGAGCACTCCGGTTACCAAGGGCACGAGCGGCCTGACTGTGCTCACCGATGCTGACGTAGTCCACGGTGAGGAAACCAACTGCGTGCGATGCGGCCGATGCGTGGATGTGTGTCCGCTGAACCTGGTTCCGACGAAGCTGGCGATTGCGTCAAAGCATGAGGATTGGGAGCTTGCCCGGCGGTATCACCTGATGGCGTGCATGGAGTGCGGATGCTGCGCTTACACATGCCCGGCGAGCATTCCGCTTGTGCAGTTGATGCGAGTTGGAAAAGCCAAGATGCCGCGTGAATGACAAATCACGAAGTCGGGTGTGGGTTGCGATGTGAAGCTGAGAAGTTGAAACGTTGAAGAGTCTGGAAGTTGCAAAACCGGAAAGTCAAGAACGCCTGCCTCTGTCGTTAGGCTGGCATCATTTGATAGATGCTACCGTGAAGGTGGCGGATAACAGCGAACAGATATGAGTCAAGTGACTGAAAATCAGGAAGAACTCGCCGCAGCCCAAGTCGCGGCCCCGGTGATACACGTTTCCCCATCACCTCACAGCTACAACGCATCATTCACCACAAGGCGGATGATGCTGGATGTGCTGCTGGCGCTGCTGCCGGTGGTTATCGTGGCGGTGTGGGTGTTCAGCATTTATGCCCTTACGCAGATAGCCATTTGCGTGGTGAGCTGCGTGGTGGCTGAGGCCCTGTTCACGATGATGCGGGGCAGGAGCGGGCTTAAATCCGTGGCGGATTGCAGTGCTGTGGTTACGGGCATAATCCTTGCGTTGTCGGTCCCGTGGAACGCGCCGTGGTATGTGCTGGTGATTGCCAGCGCCGCAGCCATGGGCGTGGGCAAGATCGTGTTTGGCGGCCTGGGACAGAATATCTTTAATCCTGCGATGGTTGGCAGAGCGTTTGTGATGATCGGTTTTGCATGGGCCTTGGGCGCATCTTCGGGTGTGATTAACGAGCAGCAGCGAGATGCCGACTACCCGTGGATGAATGATAGCACGTTTGGGATTGTCAGCCAGGCCACGCCGATGACGCAATTGAAGATCGCGGATAACGCCAAGGAACCGAAGGAACCGGCGGGGGATGACCCGACAATGCTGTGGCATCTGTTTTGGGGTAACACCAACGGTTCGGTGGGCGAGACAGGTGCACTGGCGTGTTTGATTGGCGGATTGTTCCTGTGTATCAGGCGGACAGCCGCCTGGCAGATACCCGCAGGTGCCCTTGTGGCGGTGGCGGTTATTGCTGGGCTGATAGACCTTTTCGGCGATTCGCAGATGAATACGATGCAGCACCTGCTTGGCGGCGGATTGCTGTTGGGTGCGTTCTTTATTCTCACCGACCCGGCGACAAGCCCGCTCACGCCGAAAGCTCGATTCATTTATGGCTTGGGCTTTGGTGTGTTGGTAATGCTGATTCGCAAGCTCAGCAGCTATCCGGAAGGTGTGATGTTCGCGGTTCTGTTGATGAACGCGCTTGTTCCGTTGATCAACAGGTGGACCATTCCCAAGCCGCTTGGCGGGCCCGTGCCGGCTGGCAAAAAGCAGTAATATCATTTAATGCAGACAGATATTGAAGATTCAGGAAGTGCAGGAAATGGCTGAACCGAAAAAGAAGAGTTACCTGGCAGACGCCTGGCTGGTTCTATTGCTTGCTGTGGTTTTTGGTGTCGCGCTTGCGGGAGTTCATCTGGGGTTGCGCGATACCATAGATGACAACAAGCTTGGCGAAGCCATGAAGCGGATTCCCAGCCTCGTGCCCGGCGCGGTAAAGGGCAAGCTGGACGAGACTACGGGTAAGGGCGAGGGTAAGCGTTACCTGGCGCTCGACGAATCCGGCAAGCAGGTGGGTGTTGTGTTGCAAGGCAAGGGCCCGGGATATGCTGACATAATCGAGGTGCTGATCGGCGTTAATGCCGAAGGCACGCTGATTACCGGCCTGTATGTGCTGGAATGCAAAGAGACGCCGAACCTTGGCGACAAGATCAAGGGCGAGGCGTTTCTGGGCGAATTTGCAGCCGCGAAGAAGCTTGATACGAGCAGGCCCGTTGTTGCGGTCAAGTCTGTCCCCAAGGACAAGGCCAACGAGATACAGGCGATCTCCGGTGCCACCGTTTCTTCCAAGAGTGTGTGCGAGATCGTTAACAAGACGGTGGCAAAGTATCGCGAATCGCTAGAGTCAAAATAGTTCGCGCTGAACGCATCTGTCGAGAAGGACAAGGAATAAACGATGGCTAATGATGGACCCACACCTTACGAGCGATTTGTTCAGGGAGTAATCCCGGAGAATCCCGTGTATCGCCAGTTGCTCGGTATGTGCCCCATATTGGCGGTGACGGCCAGCATGAAAGGCGCAATGACCATGGCTGGGGCGGTCGCGTTCGTGATGATTTGTGCGAACGTCATCACCAGCCTCATTCGCAACATACTCAAGCCACACCTGCGAATCCTGGTCTTCACGCTCACGATTGCGACGTTTGTGACCATCGCCGATAAGTTCCTGGCCGCTTACATGTACGACATGAGCAAGCTGCTCGGCCCATATATTCCGCTGATTATCGTGAACTGCGTGATCATCTGTCGCTGTGAGGTATGTGCCTCCAAGCAGAACGTGTTGACTGCGGCGTCGGATGCGGTCGGCCAGTCGATTGGCTTTGCACTTGCGCTGGCTTCGGTTGCCACGGTGAGGGAGATTTTGGGCACGGGGCTGTGGTTTGAAGTTCGGGTGCTTCCGGAAAGCTGGCCTAACTGGGGTGTGATGACGCTGGCTCCGGGTGCGTTTTTCACGCTCGGTTTGTTACTGGGCGCAGCAAATTGGATAGGAAGCGCCTGGGGCAAGAAGAAGGCCGCAGCCTGACATGGTGTATGTGAAATTGTATTGGTCTTTCTGATCGGAAAGAAGCTGAAGAAACTATGGAATACCTTGCAGAACTGATTCTGACCGCCATTGGCGCGGCGATAGTGAGCAACTTCGTCCTGACGTATTTTGTCGGCATTTGCCCGTTTATTGGCGTGTCACGAAGAGTGGACATGGCATTCGGCATGGGCTGCGCGGTCACGTTTGTCATTACGATCGCCGCATTCCTGAGTTGGGTGTTTACTTACTACATACTTCGGCCGGGAGCCCCGCTGACGGCGTGGATCACGGGCAGCAGCGAGATAGACCTGACCGTCCTTTGCTACATAGTCTACATCTTCGTGATTGCCTCGTCGGTGCAGTTCGTGGAGATGTATGTTCGCAAGTTCTTCCCACCGTTGTACAAATCGTTCGGCGTGTTCTTGCCGCTGATCACAACTAACTGTGCGATCCTGTTCGCATGCCTTGAGATAATGAAGCACGTGGCGTCAGAGGATAATCCCGCCAAGGTGTGGGATCTCGGACAGAGCCTTACTCTGGCGATATTCGGTGGTATCGGTTTCCTGATAGCCATCGTGATAATGGCGGGCATCCGCGAAGATCTGGACCACTGCGACGTGCCCAAGCCCCTGCGTGGAGCGGGCATCACGCTCATAGTGGCCGGCATCCTGTCGCTGGCGTTCTTCGCATTCACCGGCGTTGGCGAAAGATTGCGAACGTTGATGATCGGGAGCTGAGCATTTGGACCGCTGTCTGTACGAGAAGCTGAAATATAGAAGTTAAGAGGCTGATATGGGAACGATAATTACACTTGCCGCCTGCACCATGCTGGTATTGGCGATATGCATGGCCTGGGTTCTTGGATGGGCTAACCGCACGTTTCATGTGGAAGTTGATCCACGCATAGATGCGTGCAGCTTGGCGCTGCCTGGCGCGAATTGCGGTGGATGCGGATACCTGGGTTGCAGCGATTATGCAGAGGCAGTGGTCCTTGATGGTGCTGCTGTCAACAAGTGTCCCGTCGGCGGAGAAAGTTGTGCACAGGCCCTTGCGGACATTCTTGGCGTGGATGTGGAGCAGTCCTGGCCCTACAGGCCGGTAGTTCACTGCGGTGCAACATTTGAACAACGCCTGGGTCGAACCGAGTATGAAGGCGAGCAGACCTGTACTGCGGCGAACATGGTAGCCGGCGTTCAAGGTTGTACTTACGGATGCATGGGCTTTGGTGATTGCAGATCGGTCTGTGAGTTTGATGCGATCCAGGTGGTCGATGGTCTTGCCATGGTGGACTATGACAAATGCGTGGGTTGCGGCGCGTGTGAAGACATCTGCCCCCGCCATATCATTACGATGGCACCGTTCAAAAAGTCGAAGATGCTTGCGGTAACTTGCAGCAATGCTGACTTTGGAAAAGAAGTGAAATCAGTCTGTACGGTTGGTTGCATCGGATGCCGGGCTTGCGGAAAGCTGAGCGAACTCTTTACGTTCAAAGATGACAGTCTTATTCCGGAATTGGATTACGAAGCTTACACATCTGAAGAAGCTGAGGGGCTTGGGGCGGCCATCGCGAAGTGTCCGCAGAAACGTTTGTTGATGGTGGGCAAGCCAACCGAGCAGGATTTGGCAGCAGTTTCCGACGAGGAATCGCCCGCGATATCGCGTCCTGACTTCAAGACAACAGTAGACGATACCGAGTGGCACGGATAAGCCCAATTTTACCGGATGTGTAGTGCATTATTCGGATGGGGTGGCCAGTGTTCTGCATGGAGTGCTGCCCAAACCTGAGCCTGTACCCCGGCCTCACACCTCTAAGCAGATTGCTTCCCACGTAAACTAGAGATCGTTCGACTGAATATCTCGGTTTACCGGCCGGCGTTGTTTCCGGGTTTGGCCTTCTTCTTTGCCGGCGGGCGAACTGCGGGTGTCATTGCCACGATAAGTTCGTCGAACCCTTTGCCCGAGGTGATTATCTTGTGCTTCTCGCGTGTTCCGACGATCATCATAACCTTGATATCGCTTTCGGCGGGGATGAGTTTTAGTCCTTCTTCTCCCAGGGAACTCAGAGCGGTCGCCCATGCGTCGGCGATGATGGCAGTTGGTGCGACCACTGTGACTGATGGCACGCTGTCAGCGGGTTTGCCGGTTCTCAGGTCCAGTATGTGGCTGAACCGTTGGGTGTTGATCTCGCTGAATCTTTCGTAGTCTCCGCTTGTGCAGACGGCGCCCTGCTTGAGTTTGAGAGATGCGAATATCCACTTGTCGCTGAAGGGGCTCTTGATATTTACCAGCCAGTTGTCGGTGAGGCTCGGTTTTCCGAAACACCGCACGTCGCCGCCCACATCAACTATCCCGCCAAGGGCCCCTGACGCCTGCATGGCTTGCACTGCCATATCAATCCCATAACCCTTGGCGATTGCTCCAAGGTCTATATGGAGGTTGGCGGATTGCTTGACTGCTGCGTTGTTTGCCAGTTCGAGTTTTCGCCACCCACATCTTGCAAGGGAAGCCGCCACCGCTTCATCTGAGGGCATGGCATTTGTCCTGGCGGCATTCTTCCACAGTTGGATTACGGGCAGGCAGGTAACGTCGAACGCTCCATCTGTTTGCATGGATACCTTCTGTGCAGTTCGCAGAACTTCCATGAGTGCAGGTGAGAGTTCAATTTCTCTGCCGGCAGGTGCGCGGTTGAGTTTGGACAGTTCAGACGCCTCGATGCGCCTGCTCATGACAGCTTCTACCCGGTTGAGGGCGATTTCTGCCCCGTCGAGGGCTTCGGCTGCCAGCTTGGCATCTTGCGTCTTGAAGACTACACGCAATTTCGTGCTTGTCCCCATTATGCCCTTTGGGGATGCAGCAAATTCCCGGACTCTGTTCCGCCCGGTTACCGCGAGTTGCCACAGCACTATTGCCGTTAGTACAAGAAGGGTTGCGGTTGCGATGGTCTTTCTTCTATTCTCGGTCATTTGGATCGCCTGTTTACTTGGCAGGGTTGTGCTCGGCGGTAACGACAGAGTGCATCCCGCCTCGTGGTGTGAACGAGCCGGTCACTTTCATTCGTCGGGGTGAAAGCGCGGCCACCAGGTCGTCGAGGATATTGTTCACCACATCTTCGTAGAATACGCCCGTGTTGCGGTATCCCTGAAGATAGAACTTCAGGCTCTTGAGTTCCACGCAGGTCTTGTCGGCGATGTATTCGAGTTCAATCGTGCCGAAGTCCGGCTGGCCTGTCTTTGGGCATACGGAAGTAAACTCAGGGGCGACGTGCTTTATGAGGTAGTCGCGATGAGGGTGTGGGTTTTCGAATGTTTCCAGTTCAGCCATATTCTTTTCCTTGCCGACGTATGTATTTTTTGTGGAGCACATTAATTTACACAGATTGCATCCAAAACGGAAGGGGTGTACATTTTGTATTATGACTGATGAATTACAGAAGAAGGCTATTGTGTTGCTGTCTGGCGGGTTGGATTCGGCCACGACTTTGGCCATGGCGCTACGAGACGGGTTTGCGTGTCATGCGTTAAGTTTTGATTACGGTCAGCGTCACAGGTTTGAGTTGGATTCCGCCAAGGCTGTTGCGGCATCGCTGGGCGTGGTGGATCATCGCATTGTACGGATAGACTTGTCAGCAGCCGGCGGGTTCGGACGCAGCGCGTTGACCGACGCGATAGACGTTCCGTTGGATCGCCAGGATATCGGTGACATTCCCGTAACATATGTTCCTGCTCGCAACACGATATTTTTGTCAATAGCTCTTGGTTACGCGGAGGTGCTGGAGAGTTTTGACATTTTTATAGGTGTCAATGCGGTGGACTACAGCGGATATCCCGATTGCCGGCCTGCCTTTGTTGAAGCGTTCGAGAAGCTGGCTAATTTGGCTACTGCCGCATCGGTGCAGGGCAAGGGCGAGTTTCGCATTCATGCTCCACTGGTTAAGCTGACCAAGGCTGAGATCATTCGTCAGGGGGTGCGTCTGGGCGTGAATTACGGGATAACGCACAGTTGCTATTCGCCGCTGGCAGACGGCGCGGCGTGTGGGCATTGCGATTCATGCCGGTTGCGGGCCGAGGGCTTCCGCGCGGCGAACATTGCAGATCCGACACGCTACGGTTGCTAGTGTGTTTGATGGCGAATTTGACTTGTCGCGAGGTAGCACGCAGAGCGAAGACCAGTCGGGCTGCTGGATTCTTAAGTCCTTATCCGGTCCCGATGTACATCGGGATTGCGGACAGATTACCATCTGAGATTCTTCCTGTTACAGCCTACTGATTATTCTTGGCGCTGGTAGCCCGGTAGGCTGTGTACGAGATTTCTTTCTGGCATGAGATAAGTGCTTCTTCATAAGGCATTAGCTTCGCTTTAAAAGCA
>CBDUQP010000126.1:0-9230 GCA_965369385.1 uncultured Phycisphaerales bacterium | reverse complement strand
AGTGTTACCCATGTGCCAGGACTGATGTGTTACCTATGTAACCGGATTAGACCAACGTCTCTACCCACCCCTATCGGGGTTCTGGCCTTTTGGGGATATGTTCCGGGGGCTGCGACTCGTTCCTGCTATTTCAGGATCGATTCTTACCGCCCGGCTACTAACCCAGCGGACCTTCCGGCCCGCAACGGCAAACCCGGACAAACGACCGGCGGGACTTCGGCCCGCAAACGGCAATAGAAGCCTTGGCAGCACAAAAGCGGCCGCCGTTTTCTGATATCCAAAAATAACCCCGCGCACGGCGCGTGGCACATCAAAAAGGCGGGCCGAAGGTCCGGCAGGTTAGTAGCCGGGCGGTAAGACGCATCGCAAGATGCGACGCAGCCCCCGGAACCAGGCTCCAAAAAACAGCCCCGCCCCGAAGGTGGCGGGAGGTGAAGCCCAGAAACCAGAAGCGATTGGCGATTGGCGATCCTCCTGATGATGGCGGGGATTGGGTCTACAACGGGCGCACGACCAACGACAGTGTGCACCCTCCTGCGGCGGGCAGGCCCTACCTGCTATGCAGGGCGCGCTGTCTTATATCTACATACTGACCACTAACGCGAATTTGGATGCAGACGATTACGGATTTTTGCGATTTCTTTGCGATCTGTTTGCGATTTCCTTTGCGACCCCTTGCGACATCTTAGCGGCCGCGCGTTACCGATAATCCTTACAAGAGACTTGACACACCTGCAACAGAACCTAATAATACACGTCGCATTTACTGCATTTTCGCGAATGTTGCGCGTCCGAGATGATCGACAATTCCCAAAACTCGCTAACGGCTGATGCGCTAGCCGATTAGCCAACGATTAGCGCGGCCGGCGCTTGTTGCAAAATCCTGAGAATATGTAACATTTTGTACCTTTTCGCGATTTCGCACCAAAGCGTAGCCTACGCGTCCTGGCCGGTGCGGCAGGCGCTAGAGGCCGGCTAGTTTCAGCAGCTTGAAGCCCATCTCGGGGTCTACCTTGCGGGTGGCGTCCAGGCCGTCAATCTCGATGATGACTACCTCCAGCACGCAGAAGACAGTGGCCTCCACGCGAGGGCAACCGACTATGGCCTCGTCGCCACGGCCTATGGCTGTGTGCAGGTGCAGCAGCGGCGCGTTGTCGTCCCAGAAGATCGTCCCCACCCCCGCCACCTCGCGAGCGTCGTCGAATGAGGTGGTCATCGTCTCCGGCTTGCCCGGGCCGAAAGGGTTCTTGGGGCCTACCACCACTGTTGCCCGCCGAAGTCCGCCAAGCACAATCACGGCGGCCGAGCGTATGCTCTCCTTGACGGCGATCCCCTCGATCTCTTCATAAACGTCTTCGCCCTCAAACCCGCGAGCAACAATCACCCGCCCAATCTTGCCAACTTGATAGTCCATGGTTATCTCCCTTGCTGTTTGCGTTCTTTGGTTTGCGCGGCCTAGCTTCCGTGGAAATCTGCTGCACATAAAACCGCCGCTGACTGGAATTCACAGACAGCGGCGGGATTACTAATTCCATTCCGTCACGCCCCGGGGCGTTATTCGGATACGTAATCGGCTTCGATGACGTTCTGCGACACATCGGTTATCTCGATGATGTCTTCCATTGATTCACCGATGATTTCCGCGAGCTTTTCAGCGCTAACCTTGCTCTTCACCCGCAGTTTGGCAACCTTGTTGCTGAACCGGCCGTTAACGCTCTTGATCGCATCAAGCTTCTTCAATTCCTTCTTGAGCTTCGTATAGTACTTGTACTTGGGGATACCCTTGACGACCATTTGCAGCATACCGCGGCCTTCAACGGCGGCCATCCACTTCTGCAGGATACCCTGGCGGATGAAAGGAAGAATCCTAATTCCCGCCTTGGCAAGAGCCTTCGACGCAGCCGGCCTGGCTACGCGTGCGGTACTCGTGGACGTGGCGCGTTTGGTGTAAAGCACGCCGGAGGTGTCGGTGCGGTAGCAGGTAACGTTGGCGTCGGCCCCGTAGAGAAACACCCTGACTCCAAAACGATTCCTCACGCCGCCGGATGAAGCGTCTGCACTGCCGGTAATGAATATCTGTGCGCCGTATTCCTTGGCAATAGCCTGGACGACATCGGGCTTATTGTCTGCGATGGCGGCCTGGATTTTCTTCTTGTGAATAACCTTCATATGCTTCTTGTTGACCAGATCGAAACCGCTCTTGATGAGCATTTCTTCCATGGTCGATTGCAGGCTGGAATCTTCCTGAACCTGGCCATCGATACGCTCGTTGATGGCGACCATGATCTTCGGATTGCCCCTCTCTTCGAGCAGGGTCTTGACGGTGCCCCACATATCCGCGATTCCTTTGACCGAGACAACGGCCCGGAGCTTTACGATGAAGGTGTCATCATCGGTTTCCCTTACGGAGAGGAATTTCTTTGACTGGATAAAGCCGGTGGCTTTGCTGAGGACGGTATCCCTGACAAGCACGAAATCTTCAACCTTGGACTGGGAGTAGATCAGCGTACCGGCGCCTTCTTCAACGGCTTTGCGCATGGCGGCTGTCTTTGCTTCGTCTTCGGTCATGCCTTCGGCGGTCACTTCGACGGTGACAACGTTCTTGCCTTTTTTAACGATTTTGGCATGGGCGACAGCAGGGGCGAACATCGCCAGTACCATTACTATTGTCAGGCTTGTCCGAAATTTTCCTAAACGTGTAATCATCGCTGATTTCTCTCCGCTCATATCGGTAAAGTGAACGCGGGCGAACGGTTTCCCGCCCGCCCGCGATACATATTCTCAGCCGGTTTGCAAATCAATCGATGACCGGTTGGGGCTCGCCGATGGGGACATCTTTCATCTCTACGGTTCGCTCGGTCTTGATCTTGTCTTCGCAGCCGACAAGCACGGTCATGGCAAGAATCGCCACGAGTGTCAGTGTGCATCCTATTTGCTTCAGCATTACAATTCTCCTGTCATGCGTATTCGCTAGCATTAGCTATACTGTGTTGTGGATCATGCGTTATTTGAGTCTGATCTTGAGCTCACGCCTGTAGTACATAATCGACTGCCACAGCGGCTTCATATCGATTTCGACGGTAACTTCCGCAGTACCGTCCGGGGAGACCTTCCGGGACGAATCAAGCACACGTGCGCCCTGCTGGAATGTCATCATCGACGTGTCAATCTCATCGTTCTCGGCTACGAAGTCCCGAACGGTGGTGTTGGCTGTGATCGCAAGACCATTGATACGCTCGCCCAGCTTACGTCTTGCGTCGAGCTCTGCTGCCCGATACGCCATCAGCTTGGCCTTGGCGGCATTGGTCTCGTTTTCGTCTATCGCACCGTTACCGGTCGCCCTCAGCGTCTGGGTGACCCAACCGGGACGATTCGGACCTGTGTTGATCCTGACGTCCTGGCGAATCTCGATGGTGGCTGTTCTCTTCAGATACTTCTCGGGGGGAACGCCCATGCCGGTTTCGCGGATGACGGTATCCTTCGCACGAATGATCGCTTCTTCGAGATGCTTGATCTTTATGCGATTGCTGTTCGCAGATACCTTTGTCCAGCTCTTCAGGCTCATATAGAACTGACGAAGCTTGATCTGTACCTCAACTTCGACGATCAGCTCATCCTTATGATAGCGTCTGCCTACTTCCTTGACGCCGCGAAGATAGGCATTCATCCTGGTCCTGATGTCATCGCTCTCGGCCACGAAGTCCTGAACGCGGGTCTGGGAATTGATCCGCAATCCATTGATACGTTCCGACAACTTGCGCATCGCGTCGATACGTGCGGCGCGTTCTGCCATCAGGCGGCCTCTTCCTGTGCAGTTTGCTGCCCAGAATGCACGCGCTGCGGGCCCGGCGCCTGAAAGCGATGCGTTTGTGGCTCCGACGGGGGTTATCACCAGGATGTCTTCTTCGAGCTCTTCCCGAGGGGCACCACTACCGGTGGCTGTCAGGATGGTGATCTTGTTGCGGGTCGAGATCTGCTCAATGTCACGGACCTTAAGCTTATTTCCCTTGTAGTAGCGTGAGTAGCTTCCCTTCAGCGTTGCGATAACCTGCGAGAGCTTAATCTGCATGGTCACTTCGCATATGCCGTCATCGAGATACTTTACGCTGATTTCCTTCATGCCGGAAAGACTAGTCCGAAGATCGGTCGCAATTCGATCATCTTCGGTTACGAAGTCCTTCACGGACGTGCTGGAGGTAATACTGAGGCCTTTGATTCGCTCGGCCAACTTGCGAATGGCGTCTACGCGAGCTGCGCGCTGCGCGAGCAACTTGTTCTTCGCCCTGCGCTGGAGCGAAACCGGGCCCTGTCCAAACGCTGGCACCACGACCGCCACCAGCACTGCCAATGCCAACACCATCTTTACTGGCTTCATCATTTCATGTTCCTTTCAATCTGTTCGCTTTTACATAAGTTTTGATTGTTTTTCCGCCTGCTCGCAGCAGTGCGGCATTTTACGCAAAATATCTCTTCAATTCAGAATTGCCCAATAAAACACATGCCAATGACTTTTCCGTACTGACCTGACTGAATCATCTTAATCTTTTCTAACATAAGCACATATAAGGAAGCAAGCCCAGTAATAATTTCCCTCAGAGCGAGGCTCAGACCCCATTTAAGGTCCAACGTACCTTGCTAGAGATAAACCTATGTCAGCTTATCTATCGACCTATTCCTCAATGACTTGCAGATTAATTCAACACACTTGAAGTGATAGTCCATCGAATAAAGGTTACACCAGTCCAGAAAAAAAACATTCACATCCATGCCCGAAGAACCAACTACCTGTCCTGCCCAGAACTCAGCCCTCTGCGTAGACTCCAACGCAAGTATTCGGTATACTTGCGAAAAATACTGTTCCGGCACACGGAAAACAAACCCGCTCAGTAACGTTTCTTATGTCTGTTGCCTAAAAGGTTATATCCTGCGGAATGAAAGTTCAAGCCATGAGCTAAGAAAAGTTTCCGTATATTATCCTGTAACAAGGATTTTCGTGCTTTTTGTATTGACATCAACCCGCAAAATGACATAATCTCTTGCTCTTTTCGAACGAAGCGCATTCGTAACGCAGGTGAACTACTGATGAAAACGTATATGGCAAAAACCGGAGAGATCACACAGAAATGGTATGTGGTCGACCTCGATGGAAAAGTACTGGGACGTGCAGCCACCAAGATCGCGATGGCTCTTATGGGCAAGAACAAGCCCGAGTATACACCGCATGTGGATACTGGAGACTTTGTGATCGTGCTTAACGCCCAGAATGTTAAATTCACTGGAAACAACAAGCTCACGCAACGGCTCTTCGAAAGCTACTCCGGTTATCCCGGCGGGCGGAAGGTAACTTCACTCGAAGAGATGCTTGTGAAGAATCCCGAGAAGGTTGTCTCTGAGGCTGTCCGACGCATGCTGCCCAAGAACAAGCTAGCAACGGTGATGTTGTCGAAACTGAAAGTATTCAAGGGTGGCGAGCACACCCACCAGGCACAACAGCCTGAACCGATGGAAGTTTAGTATTTTTGTCCCGGCGAAATTAACGGGGCAGAGCATTCGCAAGCCCATATCTGGTCGCACGCGGCCAGGGTACTCACCAGCATTATTGCTGGGACAAAGTACTAGTAGTCCATCCTATGAATATTGACCGGTGGCAACCTGCCAGTAGTAACTGGCAGGCAAAAACTTATGAAGACTTAATACCCGACAGTTTCGCCGGGACAAAGAACTAGTCAGGATTTGATTTCATGACAGAGCAAGAAAAAGCAGATACACCAGAACAAACCAAAGATGATGCCCAACCGGTAGCAGCGGATGCCAGCTATACCGCTCCTCCGCTTCCGGAAGGCGTTCATTATATATGGGGTACAGGCCGTCGCAAAAAGGCCATTGCACGCGTCAGGATTCGTCCCGGCAGCGGCAAGATCCTCATCAACAAGCGTGATATCGGCATCTACTTCACGCAGGAAAAGGATCGCGCATCCGCTGTCTCCCCGCTGAACGCCATCAAGATGGCCGCGAGCTGGGATGTATGGGTAAACGCAGGCGGTGGCGGCACGACCGGACAAGCCGACGCAGTCAAGCTGGGTTTGGCTCGCGCACTGTGCAAGGCCATGCCGGAAAGCGAACGTACCCTCCGCGATAACGGACTGCTCACTCGCGACGCCCGCATCGTCGAACGTAAGAAATACGGACAGCGCGGTGCAAGAAGGCGCTTCCAGTTCTCCAAGCGTTAAGCCGCCAATATATTCGTACTCTGAAAATTACGAAAGGCCCCGGCGAGTTAAACGCTGGGGCTTTTCTTGTGACATCACCAAACCGTTGGCGCACAATGCATAGGTACCGATTGGCGCCGCTCGGCAAAAAAGGCTGCCTGACCCTGTCGCAACAAAACGGGAGTTGGAATCATGACAGCAAAGGACACAAACATTCGTGTCGTTCTCGTAGGCGGAAGCGGGTACACCGGTTTCGAACTCGCTCGCTGGCTCACCAGGCATCCCAATGCCGAAATCGTCGGCGTTTTCGGCAGGCAGGTCAGCGCCATGGAAGACTTCCATCCATTGCTCGCTTCGCACCTGAACCTGCGGCAGGAAGCATATGACATCGACACTATCGCCGCGATGAATGCCGATATCGTAATGCTCTGCGTCCCGCACAAAACCGCTATGGAATACGTGCCCGCACTGCGTAAGCTCGGCCTGCGGATAGTCGACTGGTCTGCGGACTACCGGCTTGCGGATCACGAGATCTACGAGCAATGGTACTGCCCGCATACCGACATCGAAGGCCTAAAGGGCGCAGTCTACGGATTGCCCGAATTCTACGCAAACGACATCAAGGCCGCCGATCTCGTAGCCAATCCGGGATGCTACCCAACGTGCAGCGTGCTGGCGCTCGCGCCCGTGCTGGCTGCAGGGTTGATCAAGCCCAACGGTATCATAGTCAATGCCATAAGCGGCGTGACCGGGGCCGGCAGGACCCCCGACCTGAAATATCACTATCCCGAGTGCAATGAGAACTTCATGCCATACGGCGTGGGAACACACCGCCACATGCCCGAGATGGAGCAGGTTCTGCAAGACATAACGGGAGACGAGACCTCCATAATATTTCAGCCGCACCTGTGCCCCATGGATCGCGGCATGCTATGCACCATTTACGCAGACCCCGCCGATGATAGCGTCACGCAACAACAGCTCCACGAAGCGCTGCTGAAAGCATATGCCGACAAGCCCTTCGTGCGGGTGCGAACAGACAAACTGCCTGCAACCAAGTACGTCGCCACCACCAACTTCTGCGATGTGTCAGCAGCCGTTGCCAAGGGCAAGGTAATCCTGTTCAGCGCGATCGACAACGTAATCAAAGGCGCCTCCGGGCAAGCCATCCAGAATATGAACCTGATGTTCGGACTCGACGAAACCACAGGACTTTTTTAATCCAAGCTAATCCAAACTAATCCAAAGGATCGTACCATGGCCTCAAACGCCAGGCATATTACGCTGCCCAAAGGCTTCAAAGCCGCCGGTGTCAAATGCGGCATCAAGGTCAGCGATAACGAGGACCTCGCGATATTCGTGGCCGATAGCGACGCGTCGGCCGCCATCGTCACCACGAGTAACCAGATAGTCGGAGCCCCAATCAACTGGTGCAGGAGCATATTGCCCCGCCAGTGCGGTAAGATCCGCGCGATGGTGATTAACTCCGGCAATTCCAACGTCTGCACCGGTACTTCCGGGCTGAAAGACGCCGAGGCAATGGCAACGCAAACCGCCAAATGCCTCGATACGGAACCTTCAAAGGTGCTGGTAGCCTCCACGGGTATCATCGGCCACAAGCTGCCCATGGCGAAGATCCGACGCGGCATCGCCGATGCAGCTGGCTCGCTTTCGCTGCGCAACGATTCTGCCGCCCTTCGTGCGATCATGACTACCGACACGCGCGAAAAGTCGGCCGTCGTCATGACCAGCATCGGACGCAAACCCGTTACAATCTCCGGTATCGTCAAGGGTGCGGGCATGATCGCCCCGTCGATGGCCACCATGATATCCGTGATTACCACTGACGCAGCAATATCGCCAGCTGTGCTTAAGAAAGCACTCAAAGAAGTAGTCCGCGTCACGTTCAATGCGATCACTATCGACAGCGACCAGTCGACATCCGACATAGCAGTCGTGCTGGCCAGCGGCATTGCCGCCAACAAGACGATCACCGCAGGAACCGCCGACTACCGAAAGTTCGTCAAGACACTGCAGGAAGTCTGCGACGCACTTGCAAGATCAATGGTCGCCGATGGCGAAGGCGCAACCAAGACCATCTCCATCACCGTGAAGGGCGCACGATCTGACCGCGATGCCGAAGCCGCCGCCAAGTCGGTAGCCAACTCCCCGCTGTTCAAGTGCGCGATTCATGGATGCGATCCAAACTGGGGACGTATCGCGATGGCGTTGGGGAAGAGCTCCGCAAAAGTCACAGGCGAATCGCTCTCGATCATGATTGGCGACGCGGCCGTGTTCAAGAACGGACAGGGCACAAAATTCAGTGCAAAGGCTGTCTCGAAATACCTCCAGGGCAGCGAAATCGAAGTAATTTGTGACCTCAAATTGGGAAAATCGCGTTTCACAGCAATAACATGCGATTTGTCCAAAGAGTACGTCACAATTAACGCAGACTACCACACTTAACAGAATTCGGCCGCACAATACGCACAATACGTACAAACCTACCAGCCGCAGGAGCCCACACGGTTCTTGCGGCTGGTTTCGTATGGTGATATTGCCTAAGCGATGCGTTTTGAAGCTTCTGAATTCGGAGAACTGTGATAGAATAACGGTACAACTGATCCAATACCCACGGAGGTATTAAAGAGATGTTAGAGTCGAAGATGAGACGCAAACTTAAGATGGCATTCCTGATCCTCCTGAGCTTCGCTGCCATGTGCTAATAAACGCGGCGGACGCTCGGACGGAAGGCATTTTGCCTTCTCCTCTGCCCCGGTGATCCCACACTCGCCGGGGCTACTTTTTATCCACCTCTCCGGAGATGTCCCGTTACCCTTCTTCCTCGTTGAAGACTCTATCTGAATAGCGGAAGCCCTTCTGCGTCATCGTCGTCTGGTTTGCCCGACTTGTCCGGCTGATCAGCGGGAGTATCGAAAAGCGTGGCCACTTCGGCATCGGTATTGGATGTGCTCTCTGCAGCAGTTGAGCTGATGCCCATTATCCCAATTCGGCGTTAGA
>CBDUQP010000125.1:0-9252 GCA_965369385.1 uncultured Phycisphaerales bacterium | reverse complement strand
GGCGGAACCTGATGTTCATAAGTGCTTGCCCCAAAATGAGCGGTCACGGTCCGCCTTGGCCCTACTGAGGCAACCGGCGTATTTGAAGCATCCCAGGATCCGCCTTCCAGAGGCACAATCAAGGACTCGACATGACGGTAGTACGAGCGCTTATCATCGGTCTTATTGGTCTTACTCTCTGCCTTTTCATCGCAGCGTTTGGCTTCATCAACGACAACGTGATTAGGCTTACATTCCTTGTAGGCAATCACTTGCCGATTGCGGTATTCGGGCTACTGGCCTTTATCGCAATCGCCATCAACCCGATCCTTTTCGCGATAAAGCCGTCGTTGCGGCTGCGAACCCCTGAACTGGCGATCATATGTATGATGGCCCTTGTCGGATGCAGCGTTGCCAGCAGTGGACTCATGCGCACGTTCACTACCTCGCTGGCAATGCCCTGGGCCTTCAACGACACGAACGTCTCGTGGCAGAAGGCCAAGGTGCTTGAGCGAATGCCCAGTGCCCTGCTGGTGCCAAGTATGTGGCAGATGAAGGATGATGGAAAGCTGCTCGTCAACGCAAAGGTAACCGCAGATGGAGTAAAGGTCAGCACAAACGTTAAATCCGGCAAGTTCCTTGTCAACGTAGTGCCCCAAGATGTCCAACTCATCAAGGGCGGAAAGCTCCTGGTGGACGGAAAACTAATCGTCGACGGAAAGCTCAGCATAGGCAAGACCCCCTCCATCAGCGGGAACATCTCTGACGGAAGACTGAACAACGGATACGTACTCAACGGTCTGCTGGCAGACGGGCTCCTCGTCAAGGGAACGATGGCAGATGTAGGCCGCGGTTTCACCGTCAGCATCGCCAGCAGCAAACCAACCATGCACATCATGGCAAAGACGCTCGCTCTGGCACGAAGCCGCGCCGATGCTGTCGTGATAGACGGAAAGATCACGATCAAAGGCAAACCTGTCTCCACCGAGAACCTGCTGGATGGCAAGCTCTTTGTAGCAACCAAGGAAGTCTCCATTTACGATTTCCTCGGACTGAAAGCTGTTGATGATAAATTGCTTATGAACGGCAAGGCCATCAAGGACGGCAATATCGTCGATGGGCAGCTTTTCGTGGGCAAGAATCCCATTTCAATATGCAGTTTCTTTGACTGTGGCATTGTCGACGGCAAGATAGTAGCCGGCGGAAAACCCATTACCAACGGAACACTCGTAGAAGCAAAGTTCGCAGAAAGCAAGCTGACGATGGACCTGTCACTGGCTGACGCCCGTATCGGCGTGAAGAAAGAACAGATCTCCACCACTCTGCGAGATGGGCGTCTCCTGACCGGCGTCACAATTTCAGCCGGCAAACTGACCCCTGACGACAGGCTCGTGGTGGAAGGCAAGCTCGCGATGGAAGGCGACATTGTCCGCAAGAAGCTTGATGACGGCCAACTGAAGATTGAAGGTCCCGTAGTCGAAGAAACGCTGCTCGACTGCCAATTGAACGCTGGCGTCCTTACCATCAACGGCACACCCCTCAAGAGCGGAAAGCTTTCGGAAGGCAGACTTACCGCAGCCACGCTCGCCAACAACCAAACCATCAGCGGAAAGCTGTTGCTGAACGGAAAGCTCGTAGTCAGCGGAATACTCGTCGGAAACAAGCTTACGGACTACAAGCTCGCAACCGCCACCCTGGGGGGAACCATAAGCACTGCGGAAGGCAAATTCACCGCAACCGGCGACTTGGCTGTTCACCCTGGAATACGGATGAACGAGTTCGACAGCGGCAGAAACAGCCAGCGAAAAGGATTCAGCTGGACACAAATCTTCTCCACCGAGAAAGTTACCCAGAAAGACGGAACGATCACCGAGCAGGGATATATTCCCTGGAGCCAATGGGGAAGAACGCTCAAGATCTGGGTACCGCTGATTCTCCTCACCGGGCTGGCGGTCATCTGCCTGAGTGTTATCGTGCATCGCCAGTGGGTATATCGCGAACGTCTTCGCTACCCCATAGCAGATTTCACATCCTCCCTGCTTCAGCAGGACGAAAACAGCGCATTGAACTCGATCTTCCGCAACAAGCTGTTCTGGCTTGGCCTGCTGGCGATCCTGGCGATAAGGGCAGTCAACGGAACATTCGCATGGTCCGGCGGTAAGTTCATAGATATCCCCCTCATGTTCGACCTGAGCGCACTATCGGAAAAATGGCCGATGATGCGAAAAGCCGGCGGCGCATGGTCTGGGCTGATCAAACCAACAATCTTCCCCACTGTCGTGGCATTCGCATTCTTCCTGGCCACCGATGTGAGTTTCAGCCTGGGAATATCACAGATGGTCGCCGCAGCAGTCCTGTTCTCGCTCGTACAGACTGGCGTTGACATCAGCTACAACTACATGGACGGTGGCATAACCGCATACCAGAGGTTCGGCAGCTACCTGGGCCTCGCACTACTGCTGCTGTACATAGGCAGACGCTATTACTGGGCGGTGATAAGGGCAGCTCTTACATTTACCAAGCAGGAAGATGTGAAGTCGTATGTTGCCTGGTCTTGCAGGATTATGCTGCTATCTGTGTTCGGGCTCGTATTCATTATGAGCTACCAGCTCAACGTAGCCTGGCCACTGGCCTTGATAATGGTGCTGGTGATTCTGCTGATCTTCGTAGTAATCGCCAGAATCAATGCCGAAAGCGGACTGTTCTTCTGCCAGCCGGGATGGCAACCGTTCGCCATTATGGTCGGACTCTTCGGAGCATCGTCCCTGGGCATAGAGAACATAATGGTCTTCGGACTGCTTTGTGCTGTGCTCACTATTGACCCACGCGAATGCCTCATGCCGTTCCTGGTTAACGGTTTGCGGATATGCGACGATGCCAAGATCAAGCCCGCCAAGGTCGGCATGATCGCCGCTGCGACATTCGCTCTGTCGATTGCTGTGGCGATCCCCGTGGTTCTCTGGTCCAACTACAACGCCGGAGCACCCAGTGAAGATAGCTGGGGGTACAAGGCCGTGCCCAGCATGACCCCCGACGTTGCAGCCAAGTACGTAACGCAACTTGAGCAATCCAAGGAACTCGAGATCTCCGACGCCAAAGGCACTTGGCAGCGTGTATCGGGCCTCTGGCAGACCCATGCCGTCAAGAACAAGTTCCTGATCGGCACGGGCGTAGGGCTGGCACTCGTGCTCGTATTCAGTTTCTGCAGGCTCAGGTTCCCATGGTGGCCCATACACCCGGTGATATTCCTTGTCTGGGACACCTACCCTCTAATGATGCTCAGCCATTCGTTCCTGTTGGGATGGCTTATCAAGGTATCCATAACCAAATTCGGCGCAAGTGACGCCTATCGAAACACCCGCATACTCATGATCGGGTGTATCGTGGGCGACCTCTTCGGCGGCCTGATCTTCATGGCGATCGGCTGGGGATACGTTGCCTTGACCGGCGAAAACCCGAACATCCAGTTCAGCATTTTCCCCAGATAGCAACCAACACCAACACAAGACCGAAAAACACCAACCAGGCGTTACTCTACGGGGTAACGCCTGGTTTTCTTCTATCATGATGGTGACGTGTGGATACCATCGTTTCATTGACATCACAATCACGGACGCTATACTCACACGTTCATTGGCGCGCTGAAAATCATGCCCACACCACCAGACGAAAGGACTCGCCATGTATCGTCACAGTCTCTGCCTTCTTGCACTCGCCACGATGCTTACCGGATGTGCACCTTTCGGAACTGCCACCAATGTCTCGGTCAGCCCGATGTTCTCCGACCACATGGTGCTCCAGAGGGATATTCCGCTCAAGGTATGGGGTAATGCTACCCCCGGCCAGACCGTTATCGTCAGCATTGCCCGACAAGACGTGACGGCCGTCGCCAACAAAGAAGGCAAGTGGACCGCAACGCTTGCCCCACGCCCCGCCGGCGGACCACACTCGCTACGTGTGGCGGGCAAACAAGCCAAGGTATTCACCGATGTGCTCTACGGTGATGTCTGGATCTGCTCGGGACAATCTAACATGGGACAGCAAGTTGCCAGCTCCCTCAACCCCGCAGAAGAAATCGCCGCCGCCAATTATCCACAAATCCGCTTCTACTCCGTCCCGAATTCGCCGGCAGTCGACCCCCTGCCCAGATGCTTCAGCGGATGGGAAGTCTGCTCGCCAAATAATGTGGGTATCTTCAGCGCAGCAGGATACTTCTTCGGCCGCGATCTGCACAAAAGCCTCAACGTCCCGATCGGGCTCATCAATTCATCATGGGGAGGCACTTGTGCCCAAGTGTGGACCAGCCGCGAGGCGATGGAATCTGTCCCCGAATTGAAGCACTACGTGGACGCACTCGATAAGAAGATAGCAGCCAACCCCGCCGGCCTGAAGGCCTATCGCAAGGCTATCGCAGAATGGGAAGTAAACACCAAAGCCGTCAGCACCCGCTTCTCCAAAGACCCCGGTATCAAGTATCTCGCCGAAGGCTGGGCAAAGACGGATTTCGATGACAGCAAGTGGAAGCAAATGGCGTTGCCTTCCATGTGGGAAAAGGTAATGAACATTGACGGGATCGTCTGGTTCCGTAAAGAAGTGACCATCCCCGCCGCCTGGGCCGGCAAAGATCTGGAGCTGTCGCTCGGCGCTGTCGACGACATGAACGTTACCTACTTCAACAATGTGGAAGTAGGACGTACAGGCATGGAGACACGCGAATACTGGTCCGCCAAACGCAACTACACCGTGCCGGCCAAGCTCGTAGGCCCGGGCAAAGCAGTAATCACCGTTCGAGTAATGGACCACTACATGGGCGGAGGATTCGGCGGACCTGCCGCCGCGATGCACCTTTCACTCAAGAGCGATAAGAAACCAATGCCACTGACAGGCAACTGGAAGTACAGGGTAGCCCACGAGTTCATCAAACGCGGCGCCCCAACGTCCGTCGATGGATTCCAGATAACACAGGGTGACCCCACGGCGCTTTACAATGGCATGATTAACCCGCTGATTCCCTATGGCATCAAGGGCGCAATCTGGTACCAGGGCGAAGGTAACGCAGGGAGAGCTACTGAGTATCGCACCCTGCTGAAGGTCCTGATAACCGACTGGCGAACCAATTGGGGACAAGGCGATTTCCCGTTCATAATCGTCCAACTGGCCAACTTCATGGGCCCAGTTGGCACCCCTGTGCAACCCGGCTGGGCTGAGCTGCGTGAAGCACAGGCAATGGCACTCGAACTGCCAAATACCGGCCTGGCTGTGGCGATAGACATAGGTGACGCCGCCGACATCCACCCGAAAAACAAACAGGACGTCGGCAAGCGTCTGGCACTATCCGCACGAAAGATAGCCTATGGCGAAGATATCGTCTACTCCGGCCCGACGTATAAGAAAATGAAGGTGGAAGGCAAGAATATCCGCCTGTTATTCGATAATGTCGGCGGTGGACTGATGGCCAAGGGCGGCCAACTCAAAACCTTCGCAATTGCGGGTAAGAACGGCAAATTCTACCACGCCAGAGCCCGAATCGACCGCAACACCGTGCTGGTAGCCGCCAACGAAGTGCCCAATCCCACAGCCGTCCGATACGCATGGGCCAACAATCCCGTGGGATGCAACCTTTATAACGCAGAAGGCCTGCCCGCAGTGCCCTTCCGCACAGATGTGAAATAGCTTCCCGGCCGCGATGGGAGATGGACGCACAAAAGAAGACGGGGTGTTTCGCAGGATGCCTGTGGACGTGTGCGAGATTTCTTTCTGGTAAGAAAGAAATCTCACACACAGAGCGGTAGAAAGTAGAGAGGAGAAAGTAGATACGGCGGCTGGCACCACAGTTGAGCATCGTGCTGCGATGCCGATTTTACTCTACCGCGGTCTACTATCTCCTTTCTACTTTCTACGACTACATAAAAACCGATGATGACTCACTTTGGCTCACGCCAGGAAAAACTCTCGCACACCTGTGGACCGCCCCGTCTGTCTTTGTCTATAATCTGTGAGAATATGGTATGTTGTGTCCGCTCACTGGAGACGCAAATGATCAACAACACACAATGCCTGACCGTCCCGGCACCCATCACGGTATCCAACGATCACCAGGGCCCGGACGATCTTCTCACTAAAGAGTGGCTACTGACTAACAAGCTGGGAGCATATGCGTCTTCAACTGTCACCGGATGCAATACCAGGCGATACCATGCACTGCTGGCAGCCGCGACACATCCGCCTGTAGGCAGGAAGCTGACGCTGTCTGCCCTAATGGACAAGCTCACCATCGGCGATCAGACCTATGATCTTGCGGTTAACGAATTTCTCGGCACGATCGAGTCCAGCGGTCTGCAATACCTTGTAGAATTCGTGAACGATGTGGCCCCGCGTTATGTTTATCGCGTCGGAGATGTTGAGCTGACCAAGGAGATAATCCTGGCAGAAGCAACCAACGCGGTGGCTGTGCGATACACGCTCCGCGGCGGGTCTGCAGAACTTACGGTATCGCCATTTGTCGCAATGCGAGACTTCCACCACTTGCGTCTGTTCGATCGGGATTCCACAATAATGACCCGCGCCTGCCGCGATGCAGTCACCGTCCATGACAAGAGCAACCCGGATCTTAACCTGCAAATGGTGAGTAGTTGCGGCCAGTTCTACACCGATCCGCAATGGTGGTACCACTTCCACTATCGCGTCGAACACATGCGAGGACAAGACTCGCGCGAAGACCTGTTCACCCCCGGTAATTTCCACTGCGAACTGTCCGATGGCGAGTCGTGCATGATAACCGCAAGCATTGACGGACCTGAGACGATCGACTTCGACAAAACCGTGGCCGCCAGACGCCAGCGATTGAGCGACCTGGCTGCGTCCGTAGAGAGCCCCGAAAGCGGCACTCGCCGCCTGGCGATGGCAAGCGATGCATTCGTGGTCCGCCGGAGCTTCGGCGAGACGTCTTCATCGGCAACCATACTTGCCGGTTATCACTGGTTTGCCGACTGGGGACGCGACACCTTCATCGCCCTGCCCGGGCTGTTGCTGACCACGAAGCGATTCAAACTGGCCAGGCAGGTTTTCCGGACTTTCGTCGCCGGCATATCTGAAGGCATGGTGCCCAACCGGTTTGACGACTATGGCGAGGGAGCCCATTACAACAGCATCGATGCGTCACTGTGGTTTGTTATCGCCGCAGAGCGATATGTCGAAGCCACCGGCGACGTCGGATTCTGGCAGAAAGTGCTGATGCCGGCTGCTCACGAAATACTCACCCGATATACATCGGGAACACGGTTCAATATCCACGCCGAGGATAACGGACTGATATCCGGCGGATCGCACCATACGCAACTCACCTGGATGGACGCAGCCCTTGGCGATGAGGTAATAACCCCGCGAGACGGCAAAGCCGTGGAAGTGAACGCCCTGTGGCACAGCGCCCACGCGATAATGGCAGACCGCTGTCGAGGGCTTGACGGCCCGCTCGCAGACAACTACGCCGCCAAGGCACATCACATTGCCGAATCCTTCAACGATACATTCTGTATCCCGAACCTTCCGCATCTGTACGACTGCGTGGGCAACACACAAGATGCATCCTTGCGCCCGAACCAAGTATTGGCCGTATCGCTTCCACACAGCCCTCTGAGCGACGAAAAACAGGCCGACATCGTGAGAAGCGTAACCGAGCACCTGCTTACTCCCATGGGCCTGCGGACATTGTCGCCATTCGACCCCAGATACCGCAAACGCTACGGCGGTTCGTGGCAGTCGCGAGATCGAGCCTATCATCAGGGGACGGTCTGGGCGTGGCTGATCGGACCGTTCATCGAGGCACACCTCAAGGTATTCGGAAACAATCCAATGATGGTGGAACTTGCACATGAGTGGCTGAGCTCGTTCGATGACCACCTCAATACCGCCGGACTCGGATACATCGGGGAGATCTTCGATGGCGACCGCCCTCATGCCCCTCGCGGATGCATCGCCCAGGCATGGTCTGTGGCCGAAGTCCTGCGAGCCCGAAAGCTTGTCACTCTCTACCAGACCCGACTCGAAAAATGACAAGAACACTAATCATCGCAGCCGCCCTGCTGATCCTGTGTTCGCAATGCCTTGGAGCCATTACTGTTCGCTTGTCGGCAGATACCGATACCGCCCCGCGGAACGGCTACGCCCCAGCCACCATCACCATCGATAGACAAAACGATACCGGCAAAACCAAAGTAAGCTTTATCGACATTCGCAACAAACGAGGCGGAATTACTGTCAGACGGCAATTACTTGTCCCTATCGGCCGCAGTGTCTCGGCATCCATCTTCCTTCCCGCTGTGGCAATTAACGAAAAATACGCGATAGCTCTATACGCAGAAAACGACATAGCCACCCCACAAATATCGGTTGCCACCGCAGGCATCAGTTGGCCCGCGACGATGGTGAACGCAGAGGCATTTATCTCACCACAAGCTTATGAACGCCATGACCCGCAACCTGCCCGCTGGCCCGACAGCATAAAAGTGCGGATTCTGCTGGCGTGGATCGCTGCCGCTATCTGCATGACGGCCGCGCTTCTGCTCTTGTCGCGAGGCAAACGCACTGCGGCTGTGATCGCGATATCTCTGGCATCCGGCGTTGCGATGTTCTTGCTGATACATCCGCTGCCAGCCGTCAGCGTTGACCGGATCGATGGCGAGCTTGTGAGCGTATCGTGCAAACGCGCCACCAACTGGCTTCCAGACCGCCCCCTCACCCGCGCGATCTACTACGGTGAAGCGGAAATGCTGTCTACCGATATCCTCGTGGAAGACGAATTAGTGCGAAGTGTACAGTTGAAGCCTTACCGAGCGGTGCTGTTTGCTACACGCCAGAGCGAGTAAACTCAGTTGAAAGAGTCAATTTCTGAGATGTGGGGGAAAGTCGCCGTCGTGTTCGGCATCTTCGTCGTCGTCGGGAAGCTCAAAACGCCGGCCTGCTTCTTCCCATGCGTTAACGTATTGGTCTTCTTCCACGTCGCCGCGTTTTGAGGGAATCAGCCGGGTCATGCGTCTCAGCAATACCATTGCGATGAAGGCGCATACCAGTATCACACAAATCAAGATCAGCCAGATCATCGCCATGGCGTAGTCGCCTGCTGATTCCGGCTTCATTCGTGCGATCTTTGCCCCCAGATACCACAAAGGCACCGTCAAGCACACCAGCATAACCAGCAACATGCTGACCGAGACAACAAACGACAGACTGCTCTTCATGCTCCTCATTTCCAGGGGGCATCCTCTCGCGGATCGA
>CBDUQP010000124.1:0-9320 GCA_965369385.1 uncultured Phycisphaerales bacterium | reverse complement strand
AGCCGCAGGCGGCGACGGAAGCTGCCAGAAGGATTGATGACAACTCACGTTATCTGCCGCCAGAGAAATTTATCGCACAATGCCAACGTATTCAGAAGTCATGATTTTTAACACTCAAGACACGATAGCTGCAATCTCAACCGCGGCGGGGTCTGCCGAAAGGGCAATTGTGCGACTCAGCGGTGATGACGCAGTGGCGATAGCTTCCGGGGTCTTCACCCCGCATGAAGGCGAATTGCAGCAGGTGGGTGGCTTCAGATGGACAGATGGAATCGTAAAGACCGGTGATTCTGGATGCCCAATAGAGTTGCCCGGGCGGGTATACGTGTTCAGGGCTCCCCGCAGCTACACCCGCCAGGATGTCGTGGAATTGCACATACCGGGCAATCCCCTGGTAGCGTTGATGCTTGAATCAGACCTGATATCACGGGGGGCCAGGCAGGCAAGGGCTGGTGAGTTTACCGCACGGGCCTTCTTTTCAGGGCGGATAGACTTGTCGCAAGCACAAGGCGTTGAAGATGTTATACACGCAGCCGACGATGCCCAGTTACGCTCTGCAATCGCCGCCGCCGATGGCGAGATCCATCGCCTCTGCAAGAGGGCATCAGACCAGCTGGGAGATGTACTCGCCAGCGTCGAAGCCGCAATAGACCTAGCCGATGAGGGGGTTCAGTTGGATTCGCCGGCAGAACTGGCCGGGCGACTGGACCAGTTGATCGCACACCTTGCAGATGTCGCAGCCCAGGCGGCAGAAGTCAGTGAAGCTGCCGATCTGCCAAAGGTTGTGATTGTGGGGCAGGCAAACGCGGGCAAGAGCTCGCTTCTGAACCGGATGAGCGGAACCGACCGGGCGATAGTATCGGCGATGGCGGGCACCACCCGCGACGTGCTCAGCGTGACGATGGATCTTGATTGCGACCAGTGCAGAACGGCGATAATGCTTCAGGATGTCGCGGGATTCACGTCCATCACCGACACGCTGGCTGAGCTGGCCGACACCGCGGCTCGAAGGGCGGTTGCAGTGTCGGATGTCCTTTTGATGGTTGCAGATATGGAGATTGAGGATCATTCTGCCGACTGCGAGTTGATTGCAGAACTCCGCCGGACCAACGCCAGTGCGCCAGTGCTCCTGCTGGGCAATAAGTGCGATTTGCTGCCCGGCAACATCGCGAGCGATCGTTTGGGACGATTGGCCGATCAGTGCGGATTGCCTGATGGCGTATGTGTGTCTGCCGCCGATGGGACGGGGTTGGATACTCTCAGACGTAAATTGTTTAATCTGCTGCATTTGTCCTCGCATCGCGATGGGCAGGCGTTGGGGCTGCACCTCAGGCAGAAACGCTGCCTGCTTGCGTGTTGTGCCGCAGGGCAGCAGGCGGTTGATATGCTGGGTTCTGCTGCGGAAGTGGTTGATGTATCGGAGCTTGTAGCGGTAGATCTGCGAGAGGCTCTGCGACAGATCGGTCAGATAAGCGGGCAAATGGTGACCGAAGATATCTTGGGCAAGATCTTCGAGCGATTCTGTGTAGGGAAATAGTCGCCCGGAGCCCGAATCAACCGGCCGGTGATTTCATGAATTCAAAACGGGCGGGCATTCATATCAAACAGAATGAATGCCCGCCCGCAAGTTCGCCGGTAAGGCGCTGCGTCTTGTTTGCCCTGTCGCCGGCTTGAAGTCTACTTCTTGTTCCTGCGTCGCGAGATCAGTCCCATCATTCCCAGACCGAGAATCGACAAGGTCGCCGGTTCGGGCACGAGGTCAGGGTCGTCCGGATCGAGGTCAATCTCTCCGTCCACGTAGGGAAAGTAATTGCCCCTGTATCCAGAGCCATATCCGCGGTGGTGGACCTGGAAGAATTCAAAAAGGGCCGCATGAGCCAGGGTCATTCCGTTCCGGACGCCTCGGTCATAGTATTCGTATGGCCGCCTGAAAATATTTAACGGCTTACTGTGCCAGCTCTTGTAATCATTCACGATGTTCACTTGCGCTGCATAGAACGCATCGACCTTGGCTTCGTAAGTTGCCGCGGCCCCATAGACAGTATAGGCCCCAGGCATCCTGCCGCCTGCGCCAACTTCCTCGACCCGAATCTCCGCGAGGTCATTCTGATAGCCCAGAAGACCAGCCGGGTTGTGATTGCTGGGCACGGCGCAGTCCCCAGCATGGTGTATGATCGTCCCGACTGACTTGATAGTCATATCCCAGCCCAGGAAACTCTTATCTCGTATAGTGGCCCACTGACCAGCCGACGGCGGCTCGAGCATCGCCTGATACCTGACCAAGCTCGGGCTGATCTCGTACATGTCAAGGTAAGCCCTGATGAAGGGGTCTTTCGTCAGGTACACAGCCATATTGTAGTGAGTGGTCGCCATCCACCCGTGGGATACGGACGTCGTTGCAAGAATTGCGACTACACAAGCCAGAAGACACAAGGTTCGCTTCATAGGTCGTCCTCCGAACGTAGAGAAAAAGGAAATCATACCACATGCAATCACTCGGAAATAGTTTACAGCGCGATGAACGAGATCGTCAAGGAAAATCAATGGCCATATTGGGTGTAATGGCCATTGTAAGGTTATTACCTGAGATGGTTTGGGCAGAGCGTGGTGAGCACGTTGCCCATGATGAGACTGACTGCGTCATACCAGGTTCAGGCTGCGTCCGCCATCTACGATGAGCGACTGTCCGGTAATGTTTTCGGCTTCGTCGGATGTCAGGAAAACCGCGGCCCCTGCGAGATCCTCCGGCTTGCCTATTCTGCCGGTGGGGGTCTTTGCTGCCAGTTCTGCCAGCAGTTCTTCTTCGGAGCGTCCTTGTCTCTGGCTTCGCTCGGCGAGCACATCTCGCAGCATGGGGGTGTCGGTGTTACCGGGGCACAGCAGGTTCACCGTGACCCCGTACTTGCTGACATCGCACGCCATCCCGCGAACCAGCCCGAGCAAACCGTGCTTGCTGGCGGCGTAAATAGCTCCGCCTGGCGATGCCGTGATCGACGCTGTTGAACCGATGTGGACGATTCGTCCCCAGCTCTGGGCGATCATGGAACCCACGAATGCCCGCGACAGCAGAAACGCGCCCTTCAGGTTCACCGCAAGCGTCGAGTCCCAGTCGTCGTCGGTCAATTCATAGAACGAGCCTACCCTTAGGATGCCAGCCGCATTTACTATGCAGTCGACGCGACCGTGCTCTTTGAGTACATCTTCGGCAAACGCATTTACGCTTTCAGTGCAGGTGAGGTCAATGGCTTTGGCCGAGGTGTTCTGGCGAGCATTTTCGGTCAGGTCGCCCGCATCGGAGAAGCTGTTAATCTCGGGCGGTTGTATGTCGGCAAGGATTACCCTGTCGCCGCGTCGCATAAAAGCCATGGCGATTGCGTGTCCGATTCCACCGGACGCTCCTGTGATGACACTCACTTTGGGATCGTTCGTTTTCACGAGAAGAACTCCGTAAGTTTCTTGCCGATGCCGGCCGCATCGAGTCCGATATAGGCGAGGTTCGTTTCGTGCTCAGTGTAGCGATCCGGGAACGCGTTTTCCACGCCAATGCGGCGGAGTGTGATGCCCATGCCTGCGTCAGCGATAATTTCGGCTATCACGCTGCCAAGTCCGCCGGTGATGAAGTGCTCTTCGACGGTGGCGACGCTCTTGTGCTGGGCGAGCAGTTCCCGCAGTGCTTCTATGGGGGCGGGTTTGAGAACAGAAAGGTTCACCAGCGTCAGGTCCAGATTGTTCGCTTCGATGGCGGCCGCGGCGCGGGCTACCATGCCGCCGGTGGCAATCACCAGGCCAGCTTTGCCTTGGCGAACCACGCGCGGCTGATCGATCGGGCCGGGTGTCTGGGCGTATTCGATTTTGTCGGGGATGTCGACTTCGGCTCGGAAGTATACCGTGCCTTCGGTCTTGAGTGCGTAGTCCATGACCTCAGCCAGCTCTTCGATACTGGCGGTAGACATAACGGTCATGCCCGCTATTGATCGCATGATCGAAAGGTCTTCAAGCGTAACGTGCGTGGGGCCTTGGAACGCACAGGAGAAACCCGGCAGGAAGCCGGGGATCTTGACATTGCGTTTCTGCATGGCGGCGCTGGTGCGAATGTGCTCGAAGGATCGCATGGCTGCGAAGCCCGACAGCGGTGCGTGGGCGAACACGATCTTGCCCATAGCCGCCAAACCGCAGGCCACTCCGATGAGATTCTGCTCGGCAATTCCAACGTCGCGAAAGCGGTCGGGATATTTCTCGGGGATGTCTCCAAGTGCCGCTCGCGCTTCTGCCGTAACGGCAACTACTTTGGGGTTTGATTCCACTATTGATGTCAGCAAATCTGCATATGCCATTATGATTTCTCCAGAAGTTTTTTAGACGGGCTGCCAGGCTGTGGTGAGAACGCAAATGTGTGCGAGCCTGATCAAGAACGCATGTGTTTTTTCAAACTTGTCGATTTCCACATGGTCAGCTGCGGGGCTATTCCAGGCTTCCGCTGCCGGTAACGTTAATCTGCTGATCGGCGGCGTCCGTGTCGCCATTGATTTCCTTGACGGCTTTGGCGTACTCATCGCCGCTGAGCTGCCACAGCCATGCTTCCTTGCGGTCTTCCAGGAACGATACGCCTTTTCCGCGAACCGTTTTTGCAATGATCGCAAGGGGTGTGTCCTTCGACTCGCCGGATTTATTGAGTGCAGCTTCGAGCTGTTTGGTGTCGTGCCCGTCCACAACCTCTGTCCGCCAGCCGAATGCCTTCCACTTGGCCTCGAGATCATTCAACGGCACCAAGTCTTCGGTGCGTTGGTTCGCTTGCCTGCCGTTGCGGTCCACGATGGCTGTCAGGTTGCCCACCTTGAACGCCGGTGCGGACATTATCGCTTCCCAGTTGGATCCCTCGTTCAGTTCGCCATCGCCGAGGATAACGAATGTTCGGCTGGTGCGTTTGTCCATGATCTGGGCTGTTGCTGTGCCCAGTCCAAAGTTGAGGCCCTGTCCGAGCGATCCGGTGGACAGTTCCACGAAAGGAAGTTTGGAGCTGGGGTGGTAGTAAACGGGTGAGTCTAGAGTGCTGTGCTTGAGCAGCAGCTCCCTGTCGATCCCGCCGCGAAGGCATAATGCCGAATACATCGCCGGGCTCGAGTGCCCCTTGCTCAGTACGAGAATGTCCCGGTCGGGGTCATCCGGGTCTTGCATGTTGATGTTCATTATCGAGAAGTACAGCGTAGCCATGATGTCTGTGACTGAAAGTGACGATCCGATATAGCACGGAAACGCCAGGCTCATCTCGGCCTGTATCAGTCGCATCTGGCGTGCGATGTCATCAATGTCTCTGGGTAATTCCTGTATCATTAGTATGCCTTTCATGTCTCGCCGCCAACACGGGAAGAATCTCATTCATGAGGTGTTGGTGGCATGTGTCTTCTGTCTGGAAGCTGTTTGCGAGCGTTGTGTTGCTATGATTTGAGTGGAATCGAGCGACCTTCCTCCGTGATGCGTCCCCAGGTTTCGATCGGTTTTTGCTTAAGGATATCGAACGCGCTGTGGATGTGCCTGCGTGCGACGGCTTCGGCCCAGCCCTCGTCACGAGACTCGATAGCCGTCACGATTTGCCCGTGGCAGGTGCGTGTTTTTGCCATATCGTCATCCACATTTTCTCTGGAGACCAGAAAGAGCTGGAAATCCTGCAAGCGCCTCACAACATCCAGTACCTGAAGATTGCCTCCGAGTTCTATCAGCCTCATGTGGAACTTGCGTTCACTACTCTCAGTCAGTTGCTGGCGCATCTCCACCGATTGCCCGGTTCAGGCTTTTTCCCTTGACAAAACCCGCAACGTCGTGTATGGTAGATACAGTAATACAGCACATAGCGTAGGTAGCATGATGTGCAGTCGGCGGGCTGCCGTATGCTCTGGGTGTTCTGCATCTGAATGCGATCATTTGCAGTATTGATTCAGGGTGTTCGCGAGCGGTCGGCGGTGGATGTGCAGTACCGAAATAAGCATTGACGATAAGGAATCTCAGCCATGAACCACGAGTCAGTAAGCCCCTCCTCACGTCGCGCGGCCCCGCGGCGAGCTTTCACTCTCATTGAGCTGCTTGTGGTCATCGCGATTATCGCCATCCTGGCTACGCTGTTGTTGCCCGCAGTTCAGCGGGCGAAGGATCTGGCACATGCCGTAGCATGCCTATCCAATATGCGAGCCAAGCCATAGGATGCAGTATGTACGCGGCCGACAATGACGACTATGTTCCCAGAGTCGTCAACGCCGGCGGCGACGAATGGATGGGGAGGTTGTTTCCCTACGTCGGAGTCGACGGAGTTGATCTTATTGGGTACTGGATCAATGGTACAACAGCAGCGAACTACAAGAAACTGCAGGGAACAGTATTCGACTGTCCGTCTGTCCCTGGGCCGAGCGTGGACCCGTCGGCAGCGAGCGTCGACAACTTTTATCGCTATAACTACGCCATGAGCGTGACCCCGAACATGGTGATGGCGAATGCCGAGCATGGTTTTGGTGCAGGATGGGGCGAATATGAGAAGAATAAATACAATCCCCGCATGGCCGACATGGAACGAATATCGGAAACGGTAAGCATCGGCGAGACCAACGGAGCGATCGGTCCGCCGAAGGCGATGATATGGTATAATTCCTACCAATTCCGGTTCATCGCGTGGTACTCCGGACCGGCATTCATCGACTGGTACCGTCACCCACCGGCCTGTAACTGGGCATTCTACGATGGGCACGTCGAACCCATGGACAACGCCGAATTCTGGAGCATCCAGAGCCCCGGCCCCCAGAATCCCTACGGCCATGGCTGGCCACTGTAATGAGTTTCTGGTGATTCCTTCATAGAGAGTGGGTTATCCAATTGTTTGATAGGACCGGTTTGTTCGCGTTGTGCGCTGGCTGCGCCCGTCTTCGCCTATGGCTTGCGTCTTCGCCTATGGCTCCGTCGTCACAAGCCGTCGCCACAAGTCGTCGCGACAAGACGCAGTCATATATCAACATACTGACCGGCGGGGCAGGTTCTGATGCGGGGAATTGTGGAATTGTGTGGGTGAAAGCGAAAAAAGAATCGTGAAAGTCTCCCGGCCGCCACGCCAAAACGCTGCGAAAATGGCGATTCTTGCAAATCGTGCACATGCGACGTCCACTTTGATTGTGAATCATGGCTAACGGCTGGTAGGATTGGCAATTAACGGCCGATTGTCAACGCTCAAAAAAGGTGCACAAGATGGCATTCGTGCACCAATTTGCACCTTTTTGCACCATTGCGAATCATGCAATATGCTGGGGGCAATGGGTGTGAAGTCGGCCGGGTTTTCTGGGAATCCGCATCTGGCTCGTAAGGGAGAACTGGTACATATTGTGCTTCGTTCGAATGCGAGGTTGCGGCTGGTGGTGGAGTTGCTACAATGCCGCCTGCGCTGTCTGTGCGTTAAAAATACACGAATGAAAGGCTATATTGATGGAAGTTACACTCGCCGAACGCTTGAAGAAGCTCCCCCCGTACCTGTTCGCGGACCTGCGTCGCAAGATGGCAGCCGCCAGAGAAAAGGGCGTGAAGGTGATTAATCTGGGTATTGGCGATCCGGATTTCCCAGCCCCCGATGCGGTTGTCGACGAGCTCTGCAGCACCGTTCGTGACGAATCCGATATCAATCGCCATCGCTACGGCTGCGATTCGCCCGTGCCGGGATTTGCCAATTCCGCACGCGACTTTTACAAGCGTCGCTGGGGCGTTGAGCTGGCCGAGGATCAGATCGTCTGCACGATGGGCTCCAAAGATGCCATCGCCAAGTTGCCGATGGCGATCATGAATCCTGGCGATATCGGTATCGCGCCGGTTCCCGGTTATCCCACGTACAACATCGGGCACGTGTTTGCCGGTGCATGCACGTATCAGGTTCCCCTGCTCAAAAAGAACGCTTATCTCATCGATTTCGATGCGATCCCGATGGACGTTCGCCGCCAGGCCAAGATCCTGTGGATGAACTATCCCAATAACCCGACAACCGCCGTTGCGCCCATCGAGTTCTTCGAGCGTGCGGTGCAGTTCGGGCGTGATCACGATATCCTTATCGCTCATGACTCCGCCTACAGCGAGAATACATATGACGGCTACCAGGCGCCCAGTATCTTGCAGGTGGCCGGTGCGGACGAAGTTGCGGTGGAGTTCTTCTCGCTGTCAAAGGCGTTCAATATGACCGGTTGGCGTTGCGGTTTCCTGGCGGGTAACAGGTCTGCCGTCAAGGCGCTGCAGACCGTCAAGGACAATATCGACAATGGTTCACTGCGGGCCGTCCAGTTCGCTGCCGCCAAGGCGTTACAGATGGCAGAAGAAGTCATTCCGCCGATCAACGACGTCTACAAACGCAGACGCGATCTGGTGGTTGATACGCTCAATGCAAACGGTTGGAACATCGAAAAGCCACAGGCAACCATTTATATATGGGCACCGGTTCCCGATGGCTACGAAGGTTCGTCTGGTGCGTTTGCGACTGATCTGCTGGAGCAGACCGGCGTGGTTGTAACTCCCGGGCGCGGTTATGGCGAGTGGGGCGAGGGTTTCTTCCGCATCTCGCTGACATATCCCGACGTCGTGCTGGAAGAAGCAATGGGCCGCATCATAGGCATGAAGAATTTTTGTAAGGGCGAAACCGCCGGGTGAAGTGTTCGTTAGGGGTTGCCTGGCCGCTGCTGCGAACAGGTTGCCATCAGGCATTGTCAGTGTGATCGAAATAACTGTGTTTTCAGGGCAATAACGTGGAAATTCGTATGGAACATACCGACGGTCTCGGCCGCAAGGCTGAGGTCTGGTTTGGCGGGACTCTGATGACCGTTTGCGACGGCGTCAGCTCTGCGGCCGCCCGGTGCGCCCCCGGTGAGCTTGGTAGCGTCAAGTTCAGCTACCCTGCATTCTGCGGATTTTCGTGGCCCGAGGCGGTCCGCAATAATCGCAGCGAGAAGGTGGTTATCGAGCCGGTGAGCAAGTGGTGCTACGTGGGCTACGGAAGGGTTGTGCAGGTCATGCCGGTGGTGGTGGATTTCGGCATGGTGCAGATGGAAGACCCGAATTGGTCAGATGACGAGTCGCTTGTCGGCAGGTTCGTGCGGATTCCGATAGATCGTTTGGACCTGGTACCCGATGACGCGCCCGACTGGCCGGATGGCGTATGATCCTTGCCGAAAGCGGAGTTCCGCATGAGCAAACCTACCACGCACATTGCGCATATCGCCCTTGGCAGCAATCTGAATGATCGCCGGGCAACCTTGCGCAAGGCTGTTCAAATGATGGATGACATCGAGGGTATCTCAGTTTTGCAGGTT
>CBDUQP010000123.1:0-9383 GCA_965369385.1 uncultured Phycisphaerales bacterium | reverse complement strand
CCATCCTCCTACGCTCTGCGAGCTACGGCGGACAGGTCGGACCTTCGGCCCGAAAAGCGGAAGCAGCCTATCGGAGGAGGCTATCGGAGGACGCCTTGCTGATTTCTTGCGTCCCTTTCTATGTGTGTCATCGTACCTGTCCTTTCTATCTTCCTGCCCCAACGTTTGGGCATCAAGCCGCTCGGCGCCTACAGCGATGATGCGGCGATGGTCCGTTACTCCATCGCGGCAATCGCACGCTCGAGGTGCACGATCGCCTCCTGTTCCAGCTTGGCGATGCGATCGATGTTGTCCGCCACCTGACGGCGTTTGGCCGCATCGGCGGAGATGGCCTTAAGATCGAGAAGCTTGAGCTGTTGGAGTACCTTCTCGTAAGTAGCTGCGGCGGCGAGAAGTTCTTCGGCGGCCTGACCATCGCGCCGTTCGGCCACACTTCGCACGTATGCGACGGCGGCCGTGCGGTTCCAGATGAGGTTGCCCCGAACGTTCCAGTGGTGGCGAGATTCTGTCGCTTCTTTCACATTGCGAAGAAGCGCCGACCATGTGGCCCATGCCTTCTGGCCGGTGAAACGCCGGCTGCGCCATCGCGGCTCGCTCGGGCCGGCCTTGTCGTGGGCCAACGCCACGGCTTGGCGCAGCGCTGTCAGGTCGGCTTCGTTGGGGTCCATGGGGGCCAGCCGCTTGCCTACCATGATCACGCCAAACGGCCAATCCGGGGAGTAACCATAGTTCCCCCTGGTATCCAGGGCGCATCGTCCCCAGACCGGAGGCCGGCCGGCGGCAGTGTCCGTATCATAGCCGGTGATGACATAACCGAAGTCTGAATCCGAGGGGCAGAATGTTACCAGTGCGGGCCGGCCGGCGTCGATCTGTCGCACAACATCTGGATGGATCTGCTTCAGATAGGAATCGCGGCCGTCGTCTTTAGACTTCGGCCACTTGTGTGAATCATAGAACGAGCCGACCTCCTTCAATTCGTAACCGACCGCGCGGGACAGGAAATCGCGGTGCAGCTTCAGCCCCCATGGATCCAGAGGCCACCATCCGGCATCGATCTTGCCCTCCCATCGGTGTTCAGTATCCGCCTGGAGAATGAAGGCCATGCCCGACAGACCCATCAGACGGTCATAGTTGACCGACGAGCCCTCGTGGGCGAGCAGTGTCTCGAGTCCGCGCACGTACCCGTTGCCACCGCCGTAGGGACCAGTGGCCGCCGGGACGTTGTCTATGCAGACACGGCCCTGTTCTCGCTGCACGTTGGTCGGTTGCGGCGAGCAGCCGGCCGCGAAGAACGCAAGGGCTGCCACAGCAATACACACGCTTGCTGGCCGCAGGGAACCATCAGCAACGGAAGCGAGGCCGAGGAAATTGAGGAGAGATGTAAACATGATAAACGTTCCTTTCATACTTGTCCGGGTGCTGCGATCACGGACCCAAAAGAAGGTTCGTTATCGATGCTTGCTGGAGGCGGAAGCCCTTTTTCGCAGGCCGGGCGTCGCCCGTTCAATGCCTAACAGCATGTTAACACCGCCGATGGGATTGTCAACAGCAATCTCCGGGCCGCTACAAGCCCGACCTGCGGTGTTCCTCGGACACCTCCTCCGGCCCGACAAGTCTGATTTATATGTATTGACAAGATGGGGATATTGGTGTATTATAATACACTAACCGGTTAGGGTGGAGCCGTTAGTGTTCTGCCGGGTGGCTGTAAGTGTCTTTTTTACAATTTCTTACAGTATTCCTTATCAGATATATTAGTTCCGGTCGCTGTCGGCCGATGATTCATATGAAATGGGTGTTATTGGCGATAGAAGATAAGGATGAATTCGCCGGTGATGTAAGGTCGGTTGGAGTACGTGGCTGGGATTTGGTGAACTTCTCCTGCCTGCCCAGCGACGATTGATGCGAGATACAAGGCGAACCGTAATATTGCAAAATGTCGCAAAGCGTTTTCTGCAAGCATGATACAGATAAAGCCGCAAGTTGCGGTTGTCTTTTTACTTATGACCCTAACCGGTTAGCGCCCCGCTGATGAGGCCGCAATGACATGCGACTGGTCGACGGCTGGAAGCATGAGACTGCACACAATGGCGAGCGGATCTGTTTTTTTTGCCAGTCAGCCTAACCGGTTAGTGTCCCGCAGGTGGATGACTGGATGTATCGTTTGGAATTTGGAATACCCGGCCGCAAGAGGCGAAAGGATACACAATGGCGATCACATTGAAGGACGTCGCGGAGGCTGCGGGAGTCAGGAAGTCCACAGCTTCGGTCGTCATCAATAACAAGGAAGGCCGGATCAAGATCTCCGACAGGACTCGCCGGAGAATCTTCGACGCGGTGAAGAATCTCAACTACCACCCCAACGCCGCCGCCCGTGCACTTACCACCAAACGCACCGGCTACATTGGTTTTGTCCTTTCGGAATCTAACACCCCCGGATGGACCGACGAGTACAACGCTAAGATTCTTACCGGCGTCGAAACCGTCTGCCGCCAGAGCGGATACGGACTGGCGATCAGCCGGTACAACCTTTCCAACATAGACTCGTTCGTCTTTCCGGAAAAGGTCGGACAGCGAAGTGTCGACGGCCTGATTCTCACCGGTTACACCGAGGCGGCTGTCCTGGCGAAGTTCCGGGAATTCGGAATCCCGTGCATACTGGCTGGGGCAAACGCAGAGATTGAGAATATTGTGCCTACACTTGCACTCGATGCGCCGGGCAGCACGTTGCGAATCTCGCAATACGTAACCTCGCTCGGGCACAGATCGATAGCTTACTGCATGCATGACACCCCGCCGACCAGGAGCACCTTGGCAAAAGCACATGAGTTGTTTGCCGCGAAGGACATGCCCGATGATTTCACGGCATCGATCTGGCCGCTTGCCGGCGCCGGCACGCAGGCCAGCGCCGTAGCAATCGTCGATCGCTGGCGGGCCCTGCCCGAGGACGAGCGTCCGACCTGTCTGCTTGGTCCTCCCAAGCTGTTGGTGGGCATTCTGGATGAATTCGAAAAACACCGCATAACCTGCCCTGCGGACGTAAGCCTGATATCGCTAACGGACACCTTCATCTGCCAGGCCTGTCGCCCAAAGCTGACCGCCTCACACACGGATATGGAAACAATGGGCAAACTACTCGCACAAGCGATGGTAGACCATCTGGACAAAGGCAAAGAGCTGCCATGCAAAAACATACTTGTTGATATACCGACAACGCTGGCCTGCCGCGAATCCTGCGGGCCTGCACCACGTTAAGGAAGTATGAAGAACCGCATAGACGGTGCGTAGCCGCTATGCACGACAATGTCTTTTGCAACTTTTGCAAGGAGACTTACAGAATGAATGCAAAACGATTCCGAGCACCGCAAACAGAGGGAATGAAGTAGACGAGATTCCTGATGTGCACAGGTCCGATGGATTGGCGATCTGCGTACTGCTGGTATCGGTGTGCAGAGGACGGTCCTTGGTCAGCTTCATTGAGAAACAGCATTTTACTATTTTGAGAGGAAAGATGAGATGAAGAGAATTAGAAACATATCGTTGGTTTTGGTGCTTTGTGTGTTGGCTGTTGCGGTCCAGGCGCAGGCGGCTGTGAATTACGATGTACCTGTATGGGCAGGAACTGGTGCAGATGGAACCCAGGATGGAAATCCATACTCAGATGGAACCAACGCATGGACGTTGTACAGTATTGACGAATCGGGAACCAGCTGGAACGATACAAGTGTAATCGCTGACTTCGCCAATTATGTTCCAATGGTTTGGAGAGACGGTTGGCAGTTTTGGCAAGGACAACCAAACACAAATGGTCATCCATCATATAGTTTTAGCGCTTCTACAGCTGCGGCGAATAAGCCGGAACTTCGGAGTATTACCACTGCTACAAATGACTATGTTGGCGCTTTGGCCATGACGGCAGGAGCTACCGGCGACTATTCATTATCTGGTAACTTACTCCTTAGTGACCCCGCTGCCGGAAATCATTATGTTCAGGTTAAGATCGGGACATTTGATGCTTCGAATACTTATACCCTGATTAAGACGTTGTCTGGTTATTTGGAAAACGCAACTATTGCTTTGGGTAGCGTCACCGAACTTCAGGACATGGCGTTAACAGCAGGGGATAAGCTTGTGATTACTTCGCACGCTCAGGAAGGCAATACTGCACAATGCCTTGCTGATCTGAGTGATGTTTCAGTCGGTGTAGTTCCTGAGCCGACAACGCTGGGACTGCTGGCAGTGGGTAGCCTGTCGATTCTGCGACGCAGACGACGCCAAACAGCTTAGTAGCATTCTTAACGTTCATATCTCTGCCGGTGGCGGCACAGGGCGGAAACCTGTGCCGCCATCGCAGGGATCGGGGGAGAAAAAGAGGGCGAGAGTCGGGAACTGTTATGTTGAATCGGCCGTACAATTCAGCATCTTCCTGATTAGGAATTCATCCTAAATTTGGTCCTAAACTTGAATTGGAGTGGAGAGAATGAGGAATATCTCATTAGTTGTCTTAGTGATATCGATATGTACAGTCGCAGCCAATGCCGCCATACAGTTCCCGGGAGCAAACGGGACATGGGAAGGTTATGATCGTTACGAAATGACAATTAGCGAAAGGGCTACGCAAGTTTATGCTCCCGCCCAGGCAGCGGAAGGTAATCCATGGGTAATGAGAGCCCTGTGGTTTGGGTACAATAAGGAAATTGATACCGGATTGCTTGCACGAGGATATCATGTTGTTTACATGGACTTGGGCGTTTATCAGTACGGAAGTCCCCAAGCCGTAGCGATGTGGGACGGAATGTATGAGGAAATGACTACTACATACAATCTGGCTGATGAAGCTGTCCTTGTAGGCGGAAGTCGCGGCGGCTTGCAGATTCACAACTGGGCTTTACAGAATATTGACAAAGTTCAAGGTATTTTCGGTAATGTTCCCGTTTGTGATTTTAAGAGTTGGCCGGGAAATTGGCCCGAAAGTAATTACTGGAAAATGTTGAAATTAATCTATGGTTTTGCTACCAATGAGGAGGTAATAGCAGACATTACCGCAGGTGATGCAGAAGCCTTCGCTTATCAGGGGAATATTGTCGATGCTTACGCACCGTTAATCGGTAGCGGCATCCCGATTATGCATATAGCCGGCACTGCCGATGAATCTGTATCGCTTGGGGAAAATTCTCAATTACTATACGACAGGTTAACCGCAGCCGGTGGACAGATGAGGCTTGAGGTGATGCAGGGCGGAATCCACGCTGATACATGGGATAGATATATGACCAGCGTTAATGGTGACCTGACCGAAACTCTGGACTACATCACAGGAGTGCAGACCCCCGAACCGCTGACACTGTCGTTACTGGGCATTGGTGGTATGAGTCTTATCATGCGAAGAAACAGCAGGTAGGATTAAACTCTATCTGAAAGCCTTTTGGGTTTGCGCATTTCTTCGTGCTTATTCCGGTTTGTTTGCCGACGAACTTGGCACACTGCACACGTACCAGATGATGCTTTCCACGTATATGCCGTGGGAGTATCGGGTGGCGAGGAGGTCGCCTGGTGAGCAATGCTGTTGAGCTATATCTTGCTTGTCAATCCCATCGCTTTGCTGCATGCCGCGAGAATCTCTTCGCCCAACTCCAACGCTGGGGCTCCCTCAGGCAGGCACGTTCGCAGCAACTCCGCATTGCCCTTAATGACCGTAAACAGATTGTTCAAATCGTGACGAAATATTTGATTGTCGTCCATCTGCGAATCAGCTTGGCCCTTCTCGGCCCCCGCACAATCCAAAACTCCGTCCGACTCGCCAAGCATGTCTTCGAGCTTCAGTACTCTGGCTCTGAGTTCAGCATTATCCCGCAGAAGTTGCTCTACGTCCTTGTCGTGATCGCTCACAAAACGCCTCCTCTTTCTCCTTCCTGCTGATGCCCCAACAGAAAGATGCTACATCAGTTCCTTCGACCCCCACCATTCAAGTACGCAATACTATATTAGTATCAAATGCCAAAGAAATGTCAAACGCTTTCTCCTTTAGCAGAAAGAACTTCCACGCTATAGGGAGAAATATATAGCCCGTGAAGACTAAGCATATTACCCATTATGCAACGAACAATCCCCACCGGATATGCCCCACACACACCCACATGAACACACAAAATCGCGACAGCCAATCCTAACTATCCAGTAAAACTCTTCTTCCTTCATACATACCTGAGACGCTCCGGTATGGACTGGCCAATCCCGCATTGTCGCCAAAGTGCCGCATTAAACCCAACGGCGGAAATCTCGTCTGCGACGCAGAACAGTCAGCATCCCTGCGCCAACCAGGCTCATCGTCGCAGGCTCGGGAGTTACTATGAACTCATTGGCAAACCGATTGCCCAGAATAATCTGGCCCTGTGAATCGTAATGCGATGGGTCAAAGTGCCCCGGTTCATTACCTGTCCACACGGGAATGTCGTCGGTATCGATCCAACTGACGTTGCCCATGGCGTATGATATCGCCGCGAAGATCATCTTCGGCGAACCGCGTCTCGTATCCAAAGTGCGTATCGCCCCATGCGAAGAAGGTGAGATCTGTGGACAGTTCACAGCAGGCAACATGCTACCGAAGGCCCCGCAGCGTCACGGCGAGTCGAAGCCCTGCCGCTGCAAACTTCGGTCATCGTTTTCGGCAGACCAGTTCGCCTTTTCCAATTGGAACGATCATCGCGTCTACTCGGCTGTCGGCCAGAGCCCGATCAAGCATGGGCTGAAGCGTGTCGCGATGATTGATCGCGTTGTCGGCGACAAGTATGCCCCCGGATACCAGCCTGGGCACTACTGCTTCATAGCAGTCGTCGTAGACTTCCTTCTCCGCATCAAGGAAACAGAATGATATCTGCTCGATGTTCTCGATGTGTTCGAGGGCATCGGCGGCCACGAGCTCAACCACATCCTCAACGCCTGCGGCGGCGAACGTCTGGCGCGCGAGTTCGACCTTCTCCGGAAGTATCTCGAAGGTAGTGAGGCGACTGCCCACCTCGCGACATGCCAGCGATATCCACAGGGCCGAGTATCCTGCGCTCGTGCCAATCTCCACCCACCGACCTTTGGGAGCGGACGCAGCCCACATGGCCACGAACTTGCCGGTCTCGGGTGGTATCTGCCTCAGGCGTTCCATGCGGGCAGTGCCATCGTTGCGGTCTGTGGAGTCGATGCCCTCCAGCTTGTGCATCTGATCGAGAATGTCAGTCGGTATGTCGTGAAACACAGGCGCACCTCCCATAGCATATTGTCACTCTTCAATGCTTATCGTCACATAATACATTTGTGGACGACAGTGTCCAAGGCAAAGGAGTCGCGAATTTGTGCGAAATATTGCTTTGGCGCTCAATGCTCCAATACAGACGGGCAGGGTAATAGCCCCGAATGGGTGTTATCTGACTTGCTGTTCAGTGAGGATCACTTCGCAGTCAGCAGATACCACATTGTCTTGTACTTCCCATCGAGTTGAAGTGTGTACGTGCCATCGTCGGCTGTCTTCAGTGGCACTTCGGCGATAGCTTCACCGGCAGAGTTGAGGGCTTGGCATTTCCAGTCTTTGACGACACTGAAGAACACTTTCCGCTTCTTCAGGAAGTCCAGGCCGCTAATTGTGCCCGTGATGGGCTCGATAAGGATCGGTGCCTTTCCCCACTTAGTGCCTACGGAATCTCGCCACTCGTTGAAGACGGCCGCGGTGTTCTCACATCTAAATACCGCAGTAACAAGGATCTTCTTCGAATCCTTGAACTCCTTACCATCCATCGTATTCATCGTGACTACCGCAAACCTGGGACTTTCGAGCTTGAAGTTCTCGCTGCCATCGAGTCTGGCTGCGCGTCCCATCCAGACCATTGCACTGGGCCCCTTGACGATATATCTGCCCTGCCCATTGTCCAAGTCCCATATCATCTTCGACCTGCCGGCGGATGCGTCACCGGCGACCGGCTTGTTGACGCCGTCGAGGTTCACTTCCATACGGACATTTAGAAAATCCTTCCAGGATACGCCCTGACGATCTTCGAGAATCTTGTACAGGTCGTAGTTGCGTTTGATCTGCCCGCGTGCGAGATCAACAAGCGGCTGGGTCGTACCGCAGTAGCTCATCTCCTTCACCTGGGCGGCCGGCGTTATACCCGAATCGCGGAATATCACAGACCCTGCCTGCGTGAAGCCCCACTTGGACGGATTCACGTCCATATCGAACCAGTCTATCGTCTTATGCTTCTGGCTGAGCCTCTGGACAAGGAAGAACCACATACCGTCCCAATCCTGCATCGCACCGAACGAAGCCATCACTGGCACGCACTCGGCTTGATAGTCATTCGGAGCGCAGTGGTTGTACTCGCTCACGGTGAAGGGCTTGCCTTTGAGTTGCTGCGCGGCCTGGAAGAACATAATGCCGGAGATCGGGTCCAGGTCAGTCACGGTCTCGTTGGGGCTGTCGGCCATCGACAGCGAGGGCAGAGTCCACTTGGCGCGGTTCCAGCGATTGACGCCCTTGTCCCATCGCGGGTGCCCCCAATAGGCGTGGCAATCGATCCAGTCCATATTACGCTGCGAATAGAGGCTCAGGGGACCAAAAATAATGGAACCGGTAACCAGGCCCTTATAGCCTGCCTCCTCTTTGCAATGCTTGTATATCCCGTTCCAGTAGCTTTCTTCCACTTCGAGCAGGCACAGCAACAGGTCCACCGAACGCACCTTGGGATACTTGGTAATGTCCGGGCCAATGATCGCCTGCACGGTGCCCTTTTCGATGGATTCTGATTCGCCCAGATGAGCGGCCCACTTGGCGCGGAGATTAGCGGTGGTTCCGTATTTCTTCTTCAGATACGCATTGAAGTATCCATTCACGAGGCCCTTGTAGTGGGCTGGCAGCTTGGGAATGCAAGTCGCCCAGTCCCAAATGAACAGGCTGTCTTCGTTATTGATCTCGACGAAGGCGATGGAAGGGTCAGCGGCGAAACTCTTCTTGCGATACGGATTGACGTGGCTGAGCAGGTCTGATGCGAACTTCTTGTGCTGCTGGACGATCTTTGGTTCGAGAATATCGCAGACCTTGTTGCCGAACCATGGCCCGCTGGCCGGCACCTTGGCATCCTTGGTGAAATCGCGGCGGGCATGCAGGTTCAGGTTGCTATAAATCCCACGTTCCGCCAGCGCGTGCAGAAAATAGTCAAAGTTATCGCGATTAGCCTCCTGCGCCTTGCTGAGTTTCCGGCCGTCCCACATGTACCCGAAGATCGACACACCATTAAAGCGAACGGTGTTCACACCGGCATCGGCAAGGCGATCTGCTACATGGTCGGCTTTGTCATGGCTGAGGAGGGTATGGACCCAAAGGTTATACCCAAACATCTTGA
>CBDUQP010000122.1:0-9415 GCA_965369385.1 uncultured Phycisphaerales bacterium | reverse complement strand
GGTTCCAGGAGGCTGACGGTATTGACCCGGCCCACGGCCATCAGCTCGGATCGTTCTTCATGGACAAGAACCGCAATCTGGAGAAGGAATACGCCAAGAACCTGCTCACCCACGTGAACAAGTACACCAAGACCGCATACAAGGATGAGGCCGCGATCGCGGTGATCGAGATTACCAACGAGCGTACGCTGTTCCAGGATTACAAGCACCGCGTCCCACCATGGGCAGCACCTACGTATAACCGGCTGTGGAACGAGTGGCTGGTGAAGAAGTATGGTTCGCGCAAGGCGCTTGCCAAGGCGTGGAGCAACAAGAGTGGCAAGACCAATCTTCGCAAGGACGAGGACCCGGGCAAGGGCACGGTTCTCCGGCCGGAGAGGGTGCAGATCATCAGGACGTTCCAGCCCATTACGGAGCTCCGCTGGAAGGGCAGAGCCTACGACATGCGTCGGTTCATGCTTGATCTCCAGATGAAGCACTACAAGCACATGCGGGACTACATGCGTTCGCTGGGCGCCAAGCAGATTATCACACTGAGCGATCTGCAGACCAGCCTTCCGGACCTTGCGATAGCGAAGGAATCCGGCGTAGTGGATCATCATATATACCACCACATGTGGGGCATTCAGACGAAACCATTCGTCTTCAGCAACTGGTTCGGTTCGCAGGCAAGGCAACTATGGTCTTTCGATTACAATTTCGTTTCGCGAATCGCGCAGGTTACGCTTCGCAGTACGCCTCAGGTATTCGGCGAGATCAACTCACTGGCATTCAATGACAATCGCGCCGAGGCCCTGCCGCTGGTGGCTGTGTATGGAAGCTTCCACGGCTGGAACGCGCCGCTGTGGTACAATTACGCTCACTACAGCTCTTTCGGTAGTGACATGATCAAGGGCCCGCACGAGTTTCGTGCAGACCCGGCCCGGTTCGCCATGTTCCCCGCGTGTGCTACCATCTACCGCAATCGCCTGATAAAGGAGGCCGACACCAAGATCGATATCCTCCTGAGCCCCGAAGATATTATCGCCGAACAGCCGTGGAGCTGGTGCCTGGGTGACGAAGGCGACCAGTACATAGACTCACCGTTCAGGGCCTTGTCTTACATGTTCGGCATCCGCAATTACCTCACGGGCGACGGCAACAGGTATCGGGGCACCGCGGCGCTCGCGGCCAGTTCGGGCCGGACCGCATCGCGATTCAACGTCCCAAGCCGGACTCGCTACATGTACGTGACGCCTGAAGACGTGGCGAAGAACATGAAGCGTCCTGGCAGCCAGTGGTTCGCCAAACGTGCTATCCAAGAGATCAAACGCATTGGCAAGCAAGGCAAAGCCAAGGTGAAGTGGGACAAGAGCGGGCACCAAAGACACATTCTCACCAGCGATACCGGCGAACTGACGAGCGACTTCGCCACGGGTACTCTTATCATAGACGCCCCCGCAGCTCAGGGCGTGTGCGGCACGCAGCGAGTCGCATCGCTGAAGCACGCCACCATCAACACCACCAGCCCAACCAACGCTTACGTGCTCATGGTGGCGATGGACGGCAAACCTCTCGACCGCTCCAGCAGGATTCTGCTGACTACCGTAGCCCGGGCCGAGAACACCAAGATGACATGGAACGCCAGCCGCACGAAGGCTACCATCGGAAAAGGCCCAGTGCTGGTCGAGCCCGTAGAGGTAGCCATCAAGCTGAAACGCGCCCCGGGTGCACCGGCGCTGAAGATATCCGCACTGGGCCCGGACGGCTTGCCCAAGCTGGCCGTCACCGCCGACATCACTCCCAAAGGCATATCCTTCAAGGCAAGCGGAAAGTACAAGACAGTCTGGTATGAGCTGACGAGTAAATGAAGAATCCGCAAAATGGGGCGTGAATAACTTTTTGTGTAAGTCTTCACGCATCTGCAATACAGTGGCCGCCAAAAGGCAAATCGCACGTACACGCGATTTGCCTTTTGGCAAACAGCACACTTCGCGGCACCCCGGCGCCCGTCTTCGCCTACGGCTTCTTCGCGACAGGTGCAGTCACATACAAACATACAGACCGCTGATGGCTGAAACGCTGCATGCGATTGGGTCCAAAATTTTTCAGGCGGCCAAAACACGCAACAAACTTCCAAAAGCGTTGCGTATTTTGCGTGTTTTGAACAACGCTCGTGGTTTTGCGTTTTGGTGCAATCTCAATCAAAATAGATACTTACGTTTACGAAATCTTTAAAAATGCTGAAAAACCGTTTGTGCAACACCTCTTTTTCGCTTTTTATCGATAAAGGGCCGGCGCTTTTGTCGAATCATCATCAACTACTCCAGCACGATATCCATGGCGTATAGCAGCGAGATCGCTTCGGGGAGTGAGAACTTGGCTTTCTTAAGGATGTTCTCGTTGGGGCAGATGCTGTAGTTGCGGGCTTGGGTGAGGTCGGCGCGGGTGAGATTGGTTTCGGAAAACAGGCTCTCGGCAAGATCCGTTCCCGCGAAGTTTGCGTGTGAAAGGTCGGCCTGGCGGAAGTCAACATCTCCCGCGATGCACTCCTGGATCTGGATTCCTCTCAGCGCAAGGCCCATGAATGTGCAGTGGCTGATGCTGCTGCGGAAAAAGCCGATCGGTTCGCCGAGGCGAGTGCCCATATCTGCTTGTGTCCAGTTGATGCCAATGGCTTTGGAGTCTTCAAAGCGTGTGGCAGTGAATGTGGTTTCGGGTACTTTCATGAGGCTCAGATCGCAGTGTTGAAATGTGCATTTGTTGAACTTGCACTTGCTGATTACGGCCTGCGGGAAGCTGCAACGGATGAATACGCAGTCATAAAACTCGTGCGAGGCGATTATCCCGCCCTGACCGCAGAGGCCTTCAAAGGTCTTATCCGTATATTGCGCTTGCTTGAATATGCTTGAAGTCATGGTTGGTACTCCCCGAGGGCCTTTCGTGAAAACTCGGCTTAACAGTTAGCTATCCAGTGATTCCAGCAAGTCCCATCGCTGGTATGTCTTGTCGAGCTCGGCCGTGAGAGTCTTGAGCTTGTCGGTTACTGCCGATATCGCATCGCCGGGATTCTTGTAGAAGTCGGGATCGCTGAGCTGGGTTTCGAGCTGGTGTTTGTCGGCCTCCAGTGTTTCGATTGTGCCTGGAAGGGTCTTAAGCTCCAACTGCTGCCCGTAGGTGATCTTTGGCGTTTTGTGGTCTGGTTTGGCGGCTGGCAGTGCGGGAGCGTTGGCCTTTGGTTGGCCTGTTGTGCTGCGGGCTTGCTGGTCGGCAGGAGTCTGGTAGGGCTTGCATTGGCGTGCATAGTCATCGTATCCTCCCGCGTATTCACGCACCTGCCCGTCACCGTCAAAGGCAATTATGCTGGTGACTATGTTGTTCAGGAATCGCCGGTCGTGGCTGACAGTCAGTACGGTTCCTGAGTATCCCGCGAGTGATTCTTCGAGCAGATCAAGCGTTTCGGCATCCAAATCGTTAGTGGGCTCATCGAGGACGAGTACATTGCTCGGTTTCATGAAGAGCTTGGCAAGCAGAAGGCGGTTTCGTTCTCCTCCGCTGAGTTTGCCGACCGGTTGTTTGGCGCGATCCGGGGTGAACAGGAAATCCTGCAAGTATCCGAACACGTGTTTCTTTCGCCCATTGATATCCAGCGTTTTTATGCCTCCGGCGAGATTCTCTACAACGCTCTTGTCGCTGTCCAACTGGGCGTGCAACTGGTCAAAGTATGCGATTTCCAGCTTCACACCATGTTGGAGTTCGCCCTCGCTGGGCGCCAGTGCCCCCAACAGCACATTAATAAGAGTTGTCTTACCGCACCCGTTGGCACCAACAATGCCGATCCGGTCCCCGCGCATTATCATTGTCGAGAATTTGGAGAATACCGGCGAACCCGGTTGGTATTCGAACGATACATCTTTCGCGACGATAACCTTTCGCCCGGAGGATTGTGCATCGGCGAGTTCCATCTTCACCGTGCCAATGCGATCACTGCGGTCAGCACTTTGCTTTCGCAGCTCCACAAGCTCGCGAACGCGTCCCATATTGCGGCGGCCTCGGGCCTTTATTCCGCGGCGTATCCAAGCTTCCTCCTCGGAGAGTTTCTTGTCGAACTTATCATTCTGCTTGGATTCGGCCTCGAGTTCATCCTGGCGGCGCTGCTGATATGTATCGTAGTCGCATTCGTAGCTGCGGGCATCGCCGCGATCGATTTCGACGATCCGCGTTGCGATAGCTTGCAGGAACGCCCGGTCGTGAGTCACGAATGCCAACGTCAGGGAGCTGCTTGCGAGGAATTGCTCTATCCATTTGATACCGGCAATATCCAGGTGGTTTGTGGGTTCGTCCAGTAACAGGACGTCTGGTGAGTTTACGAGCGCCCTGGCCAGCATAACGCGGCGTTTCATGCCTGCCGACAGTTCGGCGAAGGAATCATCGGCGTCGAGCCCGACTCGTGTAAGTATTGTCGCAACCTGCTGCTCCAGACGCCATCCGCCTGCGGCCTGCAGTTTGTTGCCAAGGACGTCCAGACGCGAATAGAGTTGGTCTGTGGGTTCAGTGGCTATCTGGTGACTCAGTTCATGATATTCGTCCAACCATTCGCCGACTTTTCCCAGTCCTTCGGACACAACGTGGAATACGCTTGCTGCAAGTGCTTCGGGCACCTGCTGTTGAAGCATGGTAACTCTGGTTCCAGCCTCCACGAGGAGCTGGCCGGACTCTGGTGTGAGCTCACCGGCAAGAACCTTCAGCAGGGTACTCTTTCCGACACCGTTCCTTCCGACCAGGCAGATACGCTCACCCGGTTCGATTCGCAGGTTGATGTTGGTTAGCAGCGGTTCGCCGCCATATCCGGCGTGCATATTTCGTGTTTCGATCAGTGCCATTGAAGCAGTTTCCATCCCATGAGTGTTAAGCAGCAGCAAGCCCCGCAGCATACGCAAAACAGGCCGAAAAGGGAAGTCCATGCCCAATAGAGGGGAAAAGGGTGTGCGAGAGTTTTTCCTGGCGTGAGCCAAAGTGAGTCATTATCGGTTTTTATGTAGTCGTAGAAAGTAGAAAGGCGATAGTAGACCGCGGTAGAGTTAAATCGGCATCGCAGCACGATGCTCAACGGTGGTGCCAGCCGCCGTATCTACTTTCTACTCTCCACTTTCTCCCGCTCTGTGTGTGAGTTTTTTTTCTTGCCAGAAAGAAATCTCGCACACGGGAAAAGGGGTCAGTTTCTCGAAATTGACTTGCGGCTAACGCGTAGCTACAATATAATTACATAGAGATAATAGGGAGATTTGAAAATGCATGTGAGTTTAGTAAAAATAGGCAACTCCCAAGGCATTCGTTTGCCAAAGGCTATCATCGACCAGTTGGGATTGGGTAGTGAGCTTGACTTGCAAGTCAGTAATGATGCCGTAGTCATACGCAATACTACCACGCCTCGATCCGGCTGGAAAGAAGCTGCAGCTCAATGCCATGAAGCCGGAGACGATTTGCTCGAAGATTGGGATGCGGTAACATTGGACTTTCCGGAAGGGTTCTAAATGAAGCGATTTGATGTTTACCTCGTTAATCTCGATCCCACTATAGGCAGCGAGATCAAGAAGACACGCCCGGCGGTTATTGTTTCACCCGATGAACTCAATGAGCATTTAGCAACCGTTGTAGTGGTACCTATGACAACGGGCAGATCGTATCCGTTCAGAATCGCGACGAAGGTTAAGGGTAAAAAGGGTATAGCTGCAATAGACCAAATACGCAGCGTTGACAAAAGGCGTCTGGTCAAACACATTGACATCCTCAATGCCAAAACCAGCAAACAACTCCTCGAAGCTCTTTCCGAGATGTTCACGATGTAACACTGTAACAGATATCGGGGAACATCCAGGAATAATGTCGGACAGTTCAGATATATCCAGCTAAAAGAGGCCGCAATATGCAGTCAGCGACAACCGATTGGGATTATCTTATAGTCACCGCCAGCAACGACGCACAGGCCGATGCCTACAGTTCTCAACTGGGTATCCGGCATGATATGGGCCTGCTTACCGGCGTGCGACAGGTACTTGTTGTCGGCGACCCTGGCGGAAAGCGCGTTGGTTCGGGCGGGAGCACGCTCTATTGCCTCATGCAGGTAATTGAACGTGAACTGGGCAACTCTGCTGCCGATACCGGTCCGGCGCAGTGGCAGGAACTCCTCAGCAGTATGCGGATACTGATAGTGCACGCCGGGGGTGATTCCAGGCGACTGCCCGCGTATGGACCTTGTGGAAAGCTGTTCGTGCCTATCCCCGCCGAGAGCGACAGCGTGGTGTCGGCCACGCTTTTCGACCGTCAACTGCCTACGTATCTTGCGTTGGAAGCCGCACCGCAGGGCATGGGGCAGATAGTGATCTCAGCCGGCGATGTGCTGCTAGGCTTCGATCCTGAAGAGGTCGATTTCTCTATGCCCGGCATAACGGGCTTGGGATGCATGGCTGCACCTGGGCGAGCTGGGAAGCATGGCGTGTATTGCGCCAACGGCGACGGTAGCGTTCGGATGTTCCTTCAGAAACCGACAGTCGAAGAGCAGCAGCGCCTTGGCGCTATAGATCGCTACGGGCAGTCGGTTCTGGATATTGGCGTGATACAGTTTGATGCGGAGACTGCGGCGGCTTTGCTGAGCGTTTTCGACGTCAAGGCCGATGTGCAGGGCAAGTTGTCCTGGCGTGGGGAAATGGGCAAGAGCATTGAGCATATGGGGCTGGATTTCTACCGCGAGATATGTTGCGCACTGGGCGATGACGCCTCCGCTGAGCACCATGTGGCGTCGGCAAGGGCAAGTAAGTCTCAATGGAGCGAAAACCATCTGGGCAGGGTTTTCGAAGCGTTGCACGGCATACCGTTCCAGGCTCAGATTCTCAATAGATGCGGATTCCTGCATTTCGGTACTACGAAGCAGATCATATCCAGCGGCCGCGAACTGCTCAAGCAGGATCGCGGGCTGGCGGAGTTTGAAGCTTGCCTGGACATCAACAACGACATATCCGGCGAGGGCCGGCTGGTCGGTACGCAATCGTGGGTGGAAGGATGCACGATATCTGCTCCGCTGACGTTGCCCGGACGCAATGTTGTTCTGGGAGTGGACATAGAAGAATCTCTCCAATTGCCTGAAGGCATATGCCTGGATGTTGTGACCGGCCATACGCACAGCGGCAGCGACACGTGGTTTGTGCGATGCTACGGCGTTGACGACACATTCAAGCACACATGCGATGATGGCGGGACAATATGCAATATGCCCGCCAGTGAGTGGATGGGCATTCTTGGGGCATCTCCCGACGATATTTGGGACCGATCCGAACCGCAGGCCGAGCGGACAGTCTGGAGTGCTCGCATTTTCCCGGCAGTGTCATCGCCGACCGAGTACCGAAGATGGTTGTGGGTCTGCCAGCCTGAGGGTGCCTCGTCTGAACAGAAGAGCGATTGGCTCGCAGCCGAGCGATATAGCCTTGCCGAGATCGCCACGCTCGCCGATCAGGACGCATTCCATAGCCGCCGTCGGCGAATTCGGGCACAGGATATCCGCAGGTCGCTTCGCCGCCTGTTCCGCAATGACAGCGGTTTTTCCGCACACGATCTTGCAAGGCTGCTTTCGCGAAGTGACGACAGGGCGCCTTGGGTAGCGCAAATTCTTACCGAAGCACACTGGCACCATAACACGGGACGCAGCAGTGGTCTGCTTGGCCTTATTTTCGGACGGGTGGCACATACGCTGGGCTCGGCGATAGGGCAGCTTGCCCAAGATGATGAAATCACGATTACAGAGCTGGTGGGCGATGTTGCGGGAAAGCTGAGCGACAATATTCTTAGCTGGCTTAAGTCTATGGGGATCGCGCCCGATGGCGACCTGAGTGCCAGCAAGTGGGGCGAGGCGTTGCGGGCTGAGTCGCTGGCGTATTTGGGGCGAACGATTGTGTCCAGCGGTGCGCCGAAGAAGACTCATCCAACGGCTGCGCTTCGCGCTGACGAGATAGTATGGGGCAGAGCGCCAGCCCGGCTGGATATCGGCGGCGGATGGACTGACACCCCGCCTTACACGCTGGAAAACGGTGGGTGCGTGATAAACGCCGCGGTAAACCTCAACGGTCAGCCGCCAATCCACTGCTATGCACGCGTAATTGACGAACCGATCATACGCATGGCGTCCATAGATCGCGGCCTGCATATCGAGATCTCCGAAATGGACGATCTGCTGGACTATCGAAATGCCACCGGCGATTTCGCTCTGGCTAAGGCGTCACTTGCTCTTGGCGGGTTTGCCCCCGAAGCATGCGGCTGGCCGAGCGGGATAACGCTGCGCTCAATGCTGGAACGCTTCGGTGGCGGTATTGAACTGACCACCCTGGCGACCATTCCCAAGGGCAGTGGGCTGGGCACGTCCAGTATTGTAGGTGCGGTGATTCTGGCGACAGTGCAACGCATGATGGGTCGAGAGCTGGATCGCGAGGAACTGTTCCATGGTGTGCTGAAGCTGGAGCAGGCCCTGACTACGGGCGGGGGATGGCAGGACCAGGTTGGTGGGGCGGTCGACGGCGTGAAGATTATCGATACCAATCCCGGAATTGTGCCCACCACACGCATTCATTATGTTCCCGCCGACGTGTTGGACCCCGTAGCGAACAACGGATGTACGCTGCTGTATTACACAGGCATAACGCGGCTGGCGAAGAATATCCTGCAGCAGGTTGTCGGGAGATATCTGGATCGGGACCGCCTGACAATGGCTACGCTGCAACGCATAGGCGAGCTACCGACCCACGTTGCCGACGCGATGGCAAGCAAGGATATGCCCGAATTCGGGCGTCTGATCGACGTGGCATGGCAACTGAACAAGCAGCTTGACCCGAATTCATCGAACGAGGCCACCGAGGAATTGCTGGCTCGTGTGCGGCCGCACTTGTATGGCGCCAAGCTGCTTGGCGCGGGCGGAGGTGGGTTCACGCTGATGATCTGCAAATCGCCAGCGGACGCAGCCGAGGTCCGCCGCAAACTCGAAGCCGATCCGCCGAACGAACTGGCCCGGTTCTTCGACTTCAGCATATCCACGCGTGGTTTGGTTGTGACCGTCTGCTGAAGATTGCCACGTGACACAAGCGGGGCATCCTTCAGAATATCAAGTTCCGAAGGATGCCCATTCGACTGCGACGACAGAGGAAGTCAATTCAATCTACTCACTCATAAATGATGATTACTCCGTCATTAGTCTGGATCACGTCTCGTGAGTTCCGGCGAGTCGTGTACCGGACGCGTGTTCTGACGTTGCAGTCGTCATTGGTGTATGTTCTGTAGACTACCGTGGTGGCGGGTGTGTAGTCGTGGTAGCTGCCGCTGATTGTGATAGTATTGCTGGGCGAATTCACATTCGAAGCGCAACAGAACGGCGATGGAGAGGGACATCCCGGTG
>CBDUQP010000121.1:0-9661 GCA_965369385.1 uncultured Phycisphaerales bacterium | reverse complement strand
GGCAAGAACTTATGAAGACTTAACACCCATCAGTTTCGCCGGTACAAAGAACTAGAACAGACGGCAGTGCCATTCGGGGCAGGCTACTTTATTTAAGAAGTAGCCTGTCCCCTTTCTGTGGATCAATCGGCGATATCGTTGATTCGTTCGACAATCTGCTGCAATCGCATGTGAACCGCAGCCGGTCCGCCGGTGGCGAAAGCGGCGATGGTATCTTCAGAGACGAGCCGGTTGACAATCTCCATACGCAAATGCGCGTTCGGTTGCGTATTCTTCAATTCTTCGCGAATATCGCCGATAAGTTCGGCGAATTGGCCCAGGTCTTCTTCTGCTAGAGATGCAGCGATTCTGTCTTTCAGCAGGGCCGCCAACGCCGGTGCTTTGCCTCCGGTACCTATCGTCACCGTCAGATCGCCATCACGCACGACGGCGGCTGCGTAGAAATCACATTGGGCGGGCTGGTCGGCGGCGTTGACGAGGGCTCCAGCATCGCGTGCGTCGGTGGCGATCTGGGTGTTCAATGCGGCGTTGTCAGTGCAGGCAAACACAAGAGTCGCGCCCTGGAGTTGCTGCGGATTGTATGGCGAAACCACCAGCTCTGCCGAGTCCGGCGTATCTGGCAATTGCCCGTCGGGGGATACCAGACGGACTCTGGCGCCGGCGGCCAGCAGGGCGTTTGCTTTGCGGAGCCCCACGTTACCGCCGCCTATGACTACCGCCAACTTATCGCGAAGGTCCAGCATTATGGGATAAGTCTTCATGATGTCTGCTCCGTGTTGTTTTCGACGTTTTCGTTGCGTGCGAGGCTGATAGCTTCCAGTGCGGCGCGGGCCTTGTCGAGCGTTTCCCGATATTCGCCATCGGGCGTGGAGTCGGCCACGATGCCTCCGCCGGCCTGCACGTGTGCGACGCCGTCTTCGCATACGATTGTTCGGATGACGATGCTCATTTCGCAGGCTCCGTCCACCCCGAAATGGCAGATGCTGCCGGTGTAGATGCCGCGTGTGTGCGGTTCGAGCTCGTCGATGATTTGCATCGCGCGAATCTTCGGCGCGCCGGTTATCGATCCGCCGGGGAAGGTGGCCTTGAGCAGCTCGGCCGGTCCGGCGTTATCTGCCAGACTGCCTTCTATGGTAGCGGCCAGATGGAACACCGTGGGGTGTGTTTCCAGTGTGCATGGGTCGGTTACCTTAACAGTACCGTACAGGCAGATTCGTCCGAGATCGTTTCTCAGCAGGTCCACGATCATTGCCAGTTCGGCGTTGTCCTTGTCGCTGGCAAGGAGTTCTGTGCGGGCGAGGGCGTCCTGGGCGGCATCACCGGTCCGGCGACGGGTGCCCTTGATGGGACGCGTGGTAACCTTGCGATCCCGTACGCGGAGGAACAGTTCCGGACTGGCGGAAAGAACGTGCAAATGTTGGCCGGCGTGTTCGAAGGCCATCCATGCGGAGTACCATGCAGGATTGAGGTTTCGCAGTGTTTTGTAGATGGCAAGCGGCTGGGGCGCATCTTTGACGGTGAATCTCTGCGACAGGTTCACCTGAAAGATATCACCGGCTGCGATGTAGTCTATGCACTTGGCGACGGCGTTGCGGTATTGCTCGGGCGTGAATTGCGATATAATGTCTTCGCGGCAGAAGATGGCGTTATTCTTATCAGTATGTTGGGCATCGCACGCGGGGAGGCAAGCGGCCGGGGCGGCGGTTTGGTTGCAGGCGAGTTTTGCGATGCTGCGGAGTTTATCTGCGGCGCAGCTTGTGGCGGCATTTGGCAGGGCGTCCAATCTCAGGAGATACCATTGCTCCTGCTGGTGATCGCAGACCAGCAGGGCGTCATAGAAGCCCAGGCGCATGTCGGGCAGGTGGGTGCCTGGCGGGGTGGTTGCGGGGAGTTTTTCGATGTGCCGGGCGGTCTCATATCCCACGTAACCAAGCCATCCGGGCAGGTAGTCTACCGGCGTATCGTTGTGGGGCACCTTAACTGCTTCGAGGGCATTGTGCAGGCATCGCCACAGATCGCGATTGCTGCCGTCCGCCAGTACGGTTCCATTGGCAGAGGTGAGCTTGCCCGCTTCGAGCGTGAGCACATCGGCGCAGCAGCATCCGGCGATGGTATATCGTCCGAGTTCGGTGTGTTTTGCCGATGAGTCGAGGAGGATCGAGTCGGGCAGTTCGCAGAGCAGATCAAGCACGCGTTGGGCGCTGCCTGGCGTGTTTTGTGCGACAGGTTCGCAAACGACTCTCGCGTTGGTGATTTGCTGTGTCCAGTGCATTGTCAGTTCTTTGTCACGGCGAAATATACGAACTGGAATATTCGTAAGTCGTTGCCTGTCCGCTATTGCCGACAGGCAGGTTACCATCGTTAGTCTTTCCTGTGATAGAGGACGAGCTTACTGGCGGGGTTTTGCGTCTTTGTCTTTGTCCATGGCCGGCAGATACATGGTGCCCAGATTTCGCGGGTCATAGAGGTATCTCGGAGCCTCTGCCCAGTTGGAACTCTCTCCCTGGTGTGGCGTGAATCGCGAGAAATTGATGCCCCAGAATCTGGCGTCGGCATCTTTGCCGAACGATTTCAGCGGCAGGGCGATTTCCACTATCCAGTGGTCGGTATAGGTTCCGACGGCAATGCGTGCCTCAACGGGCCAGAATTGCGATTTGCCTAGTGGCGGTTTGCACGACACGCCTTTCTCCGCCCGCTTCACAGCGTTGGGTTTGACGGTTAGATGGTACAAGCCTTCGCTGGTGGTCGCCTTCGTGCCGGGGTCCAGCAGCACTTCCACAAGGTCTTCCTCGCAGGCAAGCAGTTGGCGATAGCGAATGGCGTTGTCCGGCTGAACGGTGAGATTCGGCATGTCGGGTTCTGCGCAATGGAATGCGATGTACAGGTTGGTCTTGTCTCGCATGACGAAGGCGAGTGTCTGGCGTTTTGCGAGCCCATTGCCCTTGCTGCCTCGCTTGCCGATAAGCCTAAAATCGCCGGCTGTGTTGCCTTGTCGCAGAGGCCAATCGGAAAGATCACCGTCTATCGTGAGTTTCTTTCTCACGACGCCGGCCATCACAAACGGTATGGGTGCGGTCAGCAAGTTGCGGTCGCGCATATCGGTAACTATGCCGATTGGCAGTTTTACTTTGCCTGTTGATGTCGCGGCGATATATGTCCCGTCTAGCTGGAGAGTCACCACTTTTCGTGTGGCGGGGCGGAAGGGCGATACGGACGCCTCGCCGATTTTTGCAACCCACCCGGGCGGGAGCTTGTCCAGTTTCACCGTTGCGTTGGCATCGCGGCTGAACTCGTTGTAGAGGTCAAGCCATATAGTTGCACGCAGCTTCTTGGCAGTGGGCGCAGAGTCGGGTGAAATCGTCACTCGTGAGCGGACCTGCTCAACGCGGATCTGCTGCGAGCGTTTGGTGAATTGCTGCCAGAGAATCCGCTGTGCCAGCAGGCGGCTTGTGGTTTTGCCTGTGGGGTTCCGCATCGATTCCTGCAACTCTTCGGCCAGCAGACGGCGTGCCATTTCCCATGTCTGCGGGTCTTTCTGCCATCCGTCAAGTCGCGGGTCCAGATAGTGGTCACCCGCGGCGCCCAGGCCGCCGTAGCGTGCCATCGCCTTGAGCACCCTGTCGGCGATTTCGGCGCGGTTACGCTGCTGCAGAAGCCATATGTACGAGATATCCTGCAAGCCCCTGCGAAGGCGTTTGAGCCGCACCGACGGGAGAATCCGATCAATGCCCACAACGTTACCGGGATAGAAGAGCCTCGCGTCGGCATCTGCGTGTGAGCTGAACGGGTCTTTGTCCCAATGCAGCACATCGGGGATGAACATGCCGGCCGACTTGTATCTCATGGCGAACCACGGGATTGCCCTTACGTCTGATCCCGTCGCGATAACGCCGAGGCTTGGCAGGTAGGGCGGGTCGCCCGGCGACAGCCACGTGCCGGCCAGCGGGTGGTCCGTGCGGGCGGTTGTTGGGGGTTTGGGCTCGAAGTATTTGGCGGCGGGAGAGTAGATGTCGATCAGCTCGGGCAGATCATCGGCTGCGGTCCAGCCGGTAAGCTTTGGCGGATCGATGGCGAGCTGCGACAGCACCGGTGTGGCGCTGTCGGCGTGCTTGATTAGCCGGGCAAGGTGTGCGTATGTATCGTAAGCGGCTGCGTTGATCTCACGGCGATACGGCCAGTGGAACATCTGGCGATCCACTTGGAGTATGTCAGCGAAGTGCGAGTAATATTGTTTTGTCAGGGATGTGATGGTTCTGAGGTAGCTGTCATTGTGCGGGCCGCCGTAGTATTTGGGTATTGGCCAGTCGTTATGCAGCGGCATTGGCCAGGCGGGGCAGCTCACGCGATCTGCAAATGCCGAACCGTCGAGATATGGCATCACGATGGCGTCGTAGTCGGTCCAGTCGATCTTGATGCTGCCGATGGCGTCGCGTTTCATGATCGGGCGAATAGACTTGTCGAACAGGTCCAGACGGTGTGCGTGGCTGAGTCGCATGAGTTGCCGCATCAGAACGAGGCCGCGCCTTACCTGCGCATTTTTGCGATCCCATCTCACGGGTACGAAGGGCCGCCCGTTGCGTTTGACGAATTTGCGGAATATGTCCGCACTGGAAAAACCGCCAACCGTCGCCAGCGGGCGGGCGTCGGGCAGGACGAAACCGTATACCTGTGTTTTCAGTTTGATAGTGCGGCGATATCCCCTGCTGCCGGAAAGCGTGAGCGTGGTGTTGTATGTGCCTTCGATGGCGTCCGGTGGGATTCGCACGTCCACCCATATCACGGCCCGTCCCTCGGTTGGCAGGTCGATATCGGTCGGTCCGCCGTCATGGAGTGGGACAAGTATGTCGAAGAACTTGGCAGGCTGGGGCACATTGTCTACAAGGCGAAGATACCACGCGGGGTAACTGGTGATATTGACGGTGTGGGCGCTGAAGAACCGGACATTGCTCGCGTCTATGGAATGATTGCGTCCGTCGGATAGATCGGGGCAACTAATGCTGAGTTTGTCGATATCGTTTTCTTTGGCATCAACGACAATCTGGAAGCTGACGGTCTCGTTGGCCCCGGAGAACAGCTTGACCATGCCAGCGGTGTTGTCATAGATGATAGGATCGTTGGACTTTGGGGTCCTGTCGGTGAGTGCGGTCATGTCGCTTGCGATCCAGATGCTGAGCGATTTGCCGTCTGACGAGAAGTTGCACCCGCCCAGCAGGCAGGCCAGCACGCAAACAGGTATGATCGTTAGTTTCATTTGTGGGCTCATATGCTCAAGTTTCCGTCAGGGCGAAAGCGGCAGGTTTGTCCCATGGCAGGTGAGGTTTTCATCGCCTGTCTGTTCTTCTCAGTAGCGTCTCATTATAAACGCCAATAAACGCAGACTACGACAAATCTGGCAACAACTGCGGCCCGCACTACTCATCCTGCAGGAATTGTGTCCTGTACAGGTGGTTGTAGAGCTCGCAGTGGCTTAGCAGTTCATCGTGCGTACCGACTGCTACTATGCGTCCTTCATCCATAACCACGATCTTGTTGGCAGACATTATCGTCGAGAAGCGGTGGGCTATCATTATCGTAGTCCTGCCCTGCATGAATTCATCCATCGCTTGGTGGATCTTCTGTTCGGACTGGGAATCCACCTGGCTGGTGGCTTCGTCAAATATCAGTATCGCCGGGTCTCGCAGGATTGCCCGTGCGATGGTGATACGCTGCCGCTGACCGCCGGAAAGCGTCTGGCCGCGCTGTGATACCATCGTCGAGTAGTTTTCGGGCAGAGTCGAGACGAACTCATCAACGTGCGCCTGCCGGGATGCCGCCAGCACGGCTTCGGGGCTGGGGTTTCGCAGGCCGTAAGAGATATTTTCAGCGATTGTGGCTTCGAACAGCACCGATTCCTGAGTGACAATCGCAATCTGCCGTCGCAATGATTTCAGCGAGTGGGTCATTATGTCGCAGCCGTCGATGAGAATCTCACCGGACGTCGGATCGAGCAGCCGCGGAAGCAGCGACGCCAGCGTTGTCTTGCCCGAGCCGTTCGGGCCGACAATCGCTACGGTCTCGCCGAAGCGTATATCGAGGTTGATATTCTTGAGCATGTCTTCATCCGTACATGGATAGCGGAAGGAGACATTGCGGAATTCCAGCGTGTGGTTGTGTGCGGGCAGCATGGGGGCGTCGGGCAGGCGTTTTTCCTGCTCGCGGTCTTGCAGTTCGAACACTCGCTTGGCGGCTGCGTCTGCGCGTTGGAATCGGGTGGCGACCTTTGCCAGTTTACGTATTGCGTCGAACATTCCGAACAGGCATGCCATCCATGCGAAGAATTTGTCCGGGTCGAGCCGGTCTTCGAATACCCAGTATCCTGCGATAGCGGCTGCGCCCATGCCCGCGATTATTCCGAGCGACTCGATCAGTGGTGCGATGGCTGAGTCTATGCGGGCCATGCGGAACTGCTGCTTCAGCAGCGCGCGATTGATTTTGAAGAATTTTCGCTGCTCGGTGCCTTCCATATTGTAGGCTTTCACCACGCGGATGCCGTTGAACGTTTCCTCCAGCATGCCCAGCATTTTCGACCAGCCCTCAAGCGCCTTGCGGGTAGCTTTCTTGATGAGTTTACCGAGTTTGGCGATCACCAGGATTGCGGGCGGAGCGACGACCAGTGTGAGCAGCGTGAGTTCCCACGAGTAATACAGGGCTATTACCAGGGCTCCTATGGCCTTGGCGGGCTCGGCGAGCGTCTTTCCGAAAAGCGTTACCATACCGCGTGCGATTTCGCCGGTGTCTTGGATGAAGCGGCTGGCGGTGTCGCTGGTGCCTTCTTTTGCGTAGAAGGAAGTCGGCAGCCGGAGTGCGACCGTGTAGTTCTCGCATCGCAGGTCCATCGTGCCTTGCCACACCGCAGTCTGGACGAGATACTCTTGGATGAATCGCATGATGTCGCGGAGTATGGTCAGCACGATGCCGGCTATGAGAACCCATACGAATATCGGAAAACGCCCGGACTTGTTGGCAGGTTCCGGCAGTGCGCGAGCTATCTTCAGCAGAACGCCCGTAGCAACGGAGATGTCTGCTATTTTCAGCGATACGGTGGTGATGGATTTCTCATAGGGATCGTAGGTCAGCAGGTTGATCTTGCCGGGAGGCATGTCGGCAAGCCGGTTGCAGAGCTGCGAGCTTGCCAGCAGTTGCCTGTCGGTGTCGGAAGTTGTGAAACCGACAATGTTATATCCCTTGCGAAGCCCAGCGGTCCACGCGTCTGACTTCTTTGCGACTTTGTCGATTCGCAGCATGGACTCCAGCGAAACACCTTCGATTTCCACCGGCGAAGGTGGGCGGGATATCGACGATCCTATCCCCAGGCGATCGTCAGCTACCGAATTCCAGGCCCAACCGTGCAGGCCCTCGTCGCTCATCAGTACCTTCATAGCCGGGTAGAACATGCCCAGGCCCGCACCCCAAAGCACAGCGATGCAGACGACGCACATCATCGATACCACAAGGCGACCCTTGTATGGCTTCAGGTATTTGAGTGATCGAAAAAAGTCTTTCATGTCGTTTATATCGTCCTGACTGCCAGGTTATTATTGGTGTAAATTTCCGTCTACAAACGTAGCGGAGCTGCCGATGAGCAGCTTATCACCACGTTATCCCAAACCGTCTTGGCACTCACATTTCTCCACAGCAGACGTTCAAACTCCGAAAGCTGCTCCACTACTTCCGCCAATTGCTCGGGGGCGAATCGTTCGGCGATTCTCGTAACAGCCGGCCGCTGATCGGCATTAACAAGCCTCCGCGACCCGCCGCAAGACAGCGATATCGCATCTTGAAACGCACTTGCGATTATCTCCAGTATCGTGCCTGTGGTCCGCCGGGTGGCCAGTTGCTTGGAGAGGTCTGATCCGTCCTTCTTCTTCGCTTCGCTTACCATGGTTGTGGCGAGTTTGTCGGTCGTCTTCGCCAGCGACTCGCCCAGGGCCGCGTCGCCTGCGGGGCTCAGCATGGATATCTTCTCAATCACATCCTGTTTGATCTCATACAGGCCGGTATCCGCCAGTTGCAGGCTCCTGCCTACCGAACCGCCGGTGAACTCCGCCCAGAATTCCGCTTCGATCTCGTCGCAATTCTCAGCCGCCAGTTTCTCGGTTACGAATCGCCTGGGCAATAGCCCGAATCGCACCATGGCGCAGCGGCTTTGCGTGGTGGGCAGCATCTGGTCGCTCTGGCGGGCCAGCAGGATGATCGTTACGCCCTTGGGAGGGGCTTCCAGCGTTTTGAGCAGGGCGTTTTGAGCGGCGATGCTCATGAGCTCGGCTTCTCTGACGATGAATACTTTGCCGCGCTTTCGGACAGGCCCGCGCATTGCGACATCGATGAGGAACTTCTGGATCACCTTGATGCCGAGTTCCTGCATGACGCGGTTGCGCACGCTGGCGTCATCATGGAAGCGGGCGAGCTCTTTGTAAATGAGCTGGAAGTCCGGATGAGACTCGGCCGCCATCATGCGGCAGTCTTCGCACTGGCCACACGCGGTGGTCATCTGGAAATCTTCGTCAAGGGCTGAGTTGCTCTCGCCATTGGTCTGTTTTTGCGGATTTTCGCAAAGCAGGGCAGCCGCCAGCGCAGTGGCGGTGGTTCGCCTGCCCACCCCGGGCTGGCCGGCAAACATGAACGCATGGGGAACCCGCCCAGATGCCATGGCTCGCTGGAGCATGGCGACGGCAGAGTCCTGTCCGATGATGTCCGGCAACTGAATCATCCGGCGATTCCAATATTACTAAATATTACTAAATGCTAATCCCGGCTGAGGCTATCAGGCCGGTGCGGTCAAGTTGCAATTCCGCATTATTGCGGGAATTGGCAACTGATATACGCCGGGAGATTCTAACATACTTCAATCCGCCATGCAGCAGGGCATTTGAAGTTCGTTGGTGGTGTGGTTTTGCGATAGATAGCATGCCACCGCTATGTCGCATGTTGCGGGGACATGTCCGGCTGCGGTAGCAGCAGGCCGTGTCCCCTTTCCGCGATCAAAGACGTTCAGCCGCACGTGCGTGCCATCGCGAACAGACCAACCACCAGTAATGACTCCCCAAAAACGCGATTTGCTTTCCGTTTGTTTGCCTGAGATAGCGTATCGACGCTATTTGCCTGAGATAGCGTATCGACGCTATTTGCCGAGATAGCGTATCGACGCAAAGTGGGGACAGGCACGTGCGCGTAGCCTGCGGCTTCGCTTCTTGAGCCAGTCCCCATTTTGCTCGCACTTCTTCAGATAGCGTATCGACGCTAAAGTGGGGACAGGCACCTGCGCCTGCGGCTGCGGAGTCAGTCCCCATTTTAGCTACCCCATGCCGTATGGGGCTGGTTACCAATTCCAGGCTGCGATTACGTCGCGGATTTCCTGCTGGACCTGGTTGATATCGCCTTCGGCGGAGATTACGGCAAAGCTGTGTGGGGCGTTTTGGGCTTGTGAGAGGAATATCTCGCGCACGCGGCGGTGATATTCGATGGCTTTTGATTCGATCCGGTCGGCCTGTCCTACGCGGAGTGCCCGGGCGAGGCCCTTTTCGGATTCGATATCCAGCACCATGGTGAGATCGGGCATCGCATCGCCGACGGCTATTTGGCCGGCCTGTGCGACGGCGTCAACATCTGCGCCGCCTGCCCC
>CBDUQP010000120.1:0-9933 GCA_965369385.1 uncultured Phycisphaerales bacterium | reverse complement strand
GCTACGAATAGCGAACTAGTTAGCGTGATCACCAATGTGATGTGCAGATACTTCATAAAATCACCCATCATGCCAGGCCAGAAGATCAGCGGAGAGAATGCAGCCAGCGTGGTTGCCGTTGACGAGATAACAGGCCATGCGACTTCGCCCGTTCCCTTCATTGCTGCTTCCGCTCGGGAGTATCCCATCTGTTGATGGCGATAGATATTCTCCACGATAACTATGGCATTATCCACCAGCATACCCAGGGCAAGTATCAGGCTGAACAGCACGATCATGTTCAGCGTGTATCCCATTAACTGAATAATGGCGAAGCTGATGAGCATGCTCATCGGAATCGCAACCGCGACTATCATGCTGGTCCGGAAGCCCATGAATGCAACCAGCACAATCATCACAAGCACTAGCGCGGAGAAGATGCTGTTCTCGAGATCCTTGACCATATCGTCAATATGTCTGGACGCATCGTGAGGTATGCCAATTGTTACGCCGCTCGGTACCTGCAGGCGGAATGCTTCCACGATTGTGCGGACCTCACCGGCGATCCTTACGATGTTCTCGCCGATGCGTTTTGATATGCTCACGGTGACGCTAGGCTTGCCGTTGAGTCGCGAGTATGTTGTGCGGTCTTTGAAGGTATCGATAACCGTCGCAACGTCTGCCAGGTAGATGGTTTTGCCGTCACGCATTGTCAGCGGGAGGTTGCCGACGTCTTCAGGCTTGGTGAATTCCGCCGGCACTCGGATGTTGAAGCTGGTTCCTTCGGTTTCCATTCCGCCGGCTGAGATGTTCACGTTCTCGTTCTGTATCAGGGAATAGAGCTCCGCCACCGTCAGTCCGTAGGCCGCGATCCTGTCCGGATCCATGACGAGGCGTATTTCCCTTTCGCGATCGCCGGAGATCGTCACATCTAGGATGCCCTTGACCTTTGCCTTGATGGTGTCCTCAAAGAGATCTGCGATTGCTTTCATCTTCACCGGCGAAACATCACCGGCGAACGTCACGTTGATGATTGGTATCTCCGCGAGATTGATTTCGGTGACGACTGGTTCGTCAATGTCCTTGGGCAGGTCCTTGCGTGCGAGGTCTACCTTGTCTTTCACGTCTCGCATTGCAATGGCCGAATCCACTTCGGGAAGGAACTCGAAGATGATGGTGGATAGACCTTCAGCGGAAGTTGACCTTATTTCCTTGATCCCGTTGAGCCCGGTCGCGTTATCTTCGATCTTTGCAGTGACGGAGGATTCCATATCCTCAGGGCTTACGCCGTCGCGCGTGGTGGTCACGAAGATGAAGGGGATCTTGACGTCAGGGGACGACTCACGCGGGAGAGACATATAACTGTACACGCCGGATATGACGACCAGAACGATCAGCACCATCACGGTTGTACGATTCTTTATTGCTGCGTTTGAAAGTAGCACGGAATTCCTCTTACGTTGTCAAAGTAAACGCGGATCGTATTGAAGTTTCATGGTTACCGCCCACATCGATAGACGTCGAATTGTCCGCTCGACGATTCATGAGTGGCGGAGCATTTGCTTGGGGTCACTTCTTGTCGGCTACAAGTTCTGCCACCGGCCCCGATGTTGAGTCTTTCTTCATTATTCTCACAAGCTGCTGGTTGGTTACATTCCTTTGGCCTGTGATGATAATCCTGTCGCCGGCTTTCAGACCGCTGACTATCCGGATATCGTTACCCTTCATGAACCCGCCGACAACGTTAACCCGCCTCGCCTTGTCGCCATCGACCACATACACGGCGTGGTTGGTCTGGGGGCCTTCGGAATCCATGGTGGTCATTGCCTTCATCGGTATCATTATCACATCTGTGAGCTTCTCCAGCGTGAAGCGGACCTTTGCGATTCTTCCGCAACGCAGCTCGCCGTTATCGTTAGGTATGGCAAGTTCCACTCTCGTGGTGAGTGATTGTTCGTGGGCCAGGGAATCGATGTAAGTGATCTTTGCCTTACGCTGGCGTTTCTGCCCTCGCACGGAATACAGGATCAGGGCTTCGTCACCCTTGTTGACATATTGGATGTTCCGTTCGGGCATGTCGACGGTAACCTTGACGATGCTGGTATCCACGATTTCCGCCACCGGAGTGCCGGCCGTCACGAATTCTCCGAGTTCCACCTTCAGATCATTTAGAATACCGTCGACCGGCGAGAAGATCACCGCACGGTCCAGGTTGGCCCTTGCCAGTGCCAGCGCCGCAGTTGCCTCAATGACCGATGCTTCGGCCTGCTTCAAGCCGGCCTTTGCCTCTTCAACGCTCGCGTTGGAGGTTTCCATCGTGGCCAGCGCCTTCTCCAGTTCGCTCTGATTGGCGTTGTTCTTCTCTGCGAGCCGTTTAACTCTGGCGTAATCGGCAGTATCAAACCTGGCTTGGGCTTCGGCGCTCTTTATGGTTGCCTTCGCCTGCGTGACGGCGGCTTTCGTGCGAGTGAGCCCTGCGACTGCCTGATCATATTGGGGTTGCAGTATGTCTGTCTTGAGCCGGATGATCTCGCTACGATTTGGGCCTGATCCCAGAACACTTACGCCCTCTCCGCAGCAGATCGCATTTACGCGCCCGTCCACCTCGGCCGACAGAACCACTGTTCGATTCGGCACAACCTTAGCACGCTTTATGACCGTGTGCTCGTAGGTTGGCATGGGAGTTATCGTCATTACCTCCACGTCGACGACTCTGGGTGGGATTACCTTCTCTTCCTTCTTCTCGCATCCGCCAAGCAGCATGGCCGCCGTGGCGAGAAAAACCATTACCGCTGTCGCGGGCGATGGGGCAGTTTGTGTGCGCTGATACTTCATTGTTACAGGTCCTTCAAAGTTTTGAACCGCTCAAGCTGGTGAGCAAGCCAAGCTTTATCTTGTCAGACAGGTTCGCGTCGATTTTGATTCCAGTGTGCATGATCGCGTGCATCGTCATGCCGTCTATCATCGCCAGAACGACCATTGCCGCGTTGCTGGCGTCTATTTCGTCGCGGAAGTCGCCATCGGCAACTCCCTGGTTGATTATCTCCCGAATCCGTTCATGCCAGCGGCTGTAAACTTCCTGGAAGATGGTGGTTTCCTTGGCGGCTCGCCCTCTGGTGGCATGTGCCCAGAACTCCATAATCAACCCGCCGATCTTCTTTGCGTGTTCCAGCCGCCCGAACCAGTGATCCACGTACCTGCTGATCTTCTCGGTCGCACTCAGAGGTGACGCCACCAGCGCATCCATCGTGGCCTCGTCTTCGGCGAAGCTCTCGTTGAAGACTGCTTCGAACAGCTTCTGCTTGGACGGGAAGTAGTTGTACAAGCTACCTTTGGCGACATTGGCTTCTGCTGCAACCGCAGCCATAGTTGTGGCGGAATACCCGTTTTTCTCAAAGACATTTGTCGCTGCGCGGAGGATGTCCGCCCGCCGGCGAGAGGTAGGTTCTGTCAGGATGTTCTTGCTGGTCTCACTCATCAATGGAAGTCTTCCGTATTCGCGGTGCGTGCCTCTCAGCCCGCATAAAAGCTGTTCTTGCTGCGTGGGTGTCTTTGACCTGCGCATCTGCCAGGGGCCGACTTGACGGTGTCGGCCCTATCAGGGCGTGTTGTCAAAGCCTGACTGACCGGTCAGTCAGACCATGATCCTACAATCCATTTGAAGCTCGGTCAAGGCTATTGTGGAGAAGAAACGCGGCGACTCTGCCAAACAGCCGAAGACCGGCCAAACCACGATCAGGAATGGTGCTATATTCGACCAAACATGCAAGTGCTTTAGTCCCCAAGCGTTAAGGTGTCCCCGTGCTTCTGCTACGTCAGCGGCACGCGAATCTCAGTGAGCAATTCGTCCGGCGGTGTGCTATCAGGCGAATTGCGATAGATCTCTAGCGACGGAGACGATGCAGGCTCCCGGCCGCTGGCGGGGAACCACTCGCCAAAGAAGTTGCGGTATGTGTCGTGCAATCCATCGTAACTGCCCTTGTGCATCGTCACGGCATACTCGCCGGCTGCGATGGTCTGCGTCTCGATGCCGTCGGGAGCAACGAAGTCGGCAGGCACGGTTGCACATGCGTCATAACGAATCTTGCCGGCTTCCGTGATATCGGGATCATCGTAGCATATGCCAATCATCAGCGTATCGGGGCCCATGGTCATCATCACCGCCGGGGCCGAACACAGCTTCCCCCACGCAGCTTCGCATTCCTTATACGGACCAACGTGCCGCACGAACGCTACCTTTATCGCATCGAATTTCTGTATCGTTACTTCCATCTTCACATCTCCCTTATTTGCACTGGTTGCGGTGGTTTTCTCGCTGCGCACGGCCGCCAGCCGGGCAGCGCCTTTGCGGAAGTCGCTACGAAAACCACTTGGCGACATGTCGAACATCGCTCGAAACGCGCGAGTAAACGATTCGTGAGTTTCGTATCCTGCGTCCAGGGCAATTTGTGTCACTGGGCGCTGCCTGTGCATCAGTTCGCCGGCAGTGCGTTCGAGCCTCAAACGCCTGACATACTCCTTCACCGACTCTCCCACCATGCCGCGAAATATGCGGTGGAAGTGATACGGTGAGAAGCACGCTACGCCTGCTAGTTCATCAAGTGACAGGTCATCATCCAGATGGTTCTGGATATGAATCTGCACATTCAGAATCCGCCGCTCGTAGTATTCGCGTGTTCCTTCTTTCATGGTTTCAACTTCGCAGGCGAAATGGTACAGCAGCAACGATCGCCCCGCTTGACATTTTTTGCTCATTTACGAGGTGGCAACTCAGTGTAGCCGCTACTGCAACAACACCCCGCCGAATAGGTCGGGACGGTTACTACGTATTCCCCGACTCATTCCGACTTATTAGTGGAAGAGGGCAAACGCTGCTGGCAAATCTGGCAATCCGCACACGGCGCCTAAAGCTCAGCGGGCCTCGGGATATGATATCGCTTCACCATGTACGTTCTTGCGAGGGCAGTTCCGGAATATTCAGGAGCAAGTTGATCAGGGCTTTGTTCAGGTAGTAGTTGGTTCGTCCAATTCTGATCCTCTGGACAAAATTTGCTTTGGCAAGTTTGTCAAGATACCTGGTGGCCGTCTGGTGGGATACGCCCAGGTCGGACATGACGAATGCAATTTTCGTATAGGGATGACGAAACAGGTTGTTCAGCAGATCCTGACTGTAGAGCTTTGGCAGTTCATCACGCATCCGATGCTTGGTGGCCAGCATCAGTTCTTGAATCTGCTCAACAAGCAGTAGTGTTTGCCGAGATGTGCATGACACTGCCTCCAGCATGAACAAGACCCACGACTCCCAGGCGTCATCATCGTGCACAGCCCGAAGCAGCCGGTAATAGTCAGTCTTGTTCTGGGTGATGAATCGGCTCAGATACAAGACGGGGATATCCAATAGTCCCTTGGCTACGAGATACAGCACATTGATGATGCGTCCCGTGCGTCCATTGCCGTCGTAGAATGGATGTATGCTTTCAAACTGATAGTGAATCAGCGACATCTTTATCAGAGGGTCAAGCGGCGAAGTCGATTCATCATTGATGAATCGCTCCAGCTCCGACATGTATCGCACGATATCATCGTGATTCTGAGGCGGCGTGTAAATCGTCTCTCCCGTGCGCATATCCTTCAAGCCCGTGCCTGGAAGCTTTCGGAACCCCGGTTTATTCGGCTCGAGAATGCCCTGCATCTGCACTATCAGGCGATTGAGAATCAGAGAATTTGCTCTCACCGCGAAGAAACCATGCTGCAATGCCTTCACGTATCGTTCAACCTCTTTGGCAGCTGGATCGACAGCCTCGACTCCCGAGATGGCCCGGTAGAGTTCATCATGAGTCGTAACGATATTCTCAATTTCAGAACTGTCCTTGGCTTCCTGCAACCCGAGCGTGTCAATCAAGATACCTTCATTGGGCATCGCTCTGACAGCACCCTTGAGTTCCGCAAGGTGCCTGTGAGCTTCAGCCAGCCGAAGAAGGATATCACGCGATTCCAGATCAATTCCGGGAGGGAGCGGATTGAGGATAAATTCTTTCATGATGTACTCCTTCTGATTACCCCCAAAAGTATACATATTCTGGAGAACATATCCACAAATCGGCTTTTTGTATAGACGTCCCGAGAAAGCATATCAAAATAGCTGAAAAAGGGATACTTGGGAATTCAGCCCTAACACCCTGTCACTGAGCAAGTTAGCAGTATTTGCAGGAATATGCATGCCTGGCGAAGGCAAATGGCAGCGGCCCGGCGGACTTGAATGACCTTGCCGCCCGCCGACTTCGGTGGGAGCAAATACCGCTCTAGCGAGTGAGCTTGCCGGCGCGCTTCACAATCCTTCGGATGATCCAGTCGCCTTGTTTGATTGTTGGCGCGGGGCACTTGGGCGTTTTGCCGGTGATCTGCTGCAATGACCATCCGCAGATATCAATCGATGTGGTCGTGCGTTTGTCCGGATCGTTAAGCAGTTTCTGCAGCGCCTTGCGCCCGCCGGCCACCTTCAGTTTGCCCGCTGCCTTTGCCGATGACAGGCGGCTGAACAGGGCGTAGGCGTTGTTGCCGATATTGCTGATGATGAGCTTGTCGAGCGCGGCCCGCTTTTGGGGCGTCACTAGCATCACAAGTGCTTTCATGGCGTAGGCGGTGGTGATATCCAGAACCGTCCAGGTTGCGGCCTGCGGCATGTAGACGAATTTGCGGGTCATGAGCATTACGGCGTCATAGGCCTCTGTAGCTTTCAGGCGGCCGAGCGCGAGCATCACCTGGCCGGAGCACTCGTCGGTGTATGGAGTCATGTTCATCATTCGTCCGCTGACGAGGTCGGCGAGGTACTTGTTCGCCTGGGTGTCGCAGAGCTTCAGGGCCTTCATCAGCGGGGCAATGGCTTTGCGGTCGCCGATATCGCCCAACGCCCTGGCGAGAGACGCCATCATCAGATCCTCGGCAGGCACGGTTGCCATGAGTCGCGCTATGTCGTCCAGCGCTGCATTGGACTTCAGCTCCGCCAGCAGCCACGCACACGCTACGATATTGCGGCGTTGTATTTGGGCGGGGGCTTTGCCGCCATCTGAGGCAACAGATTTCACCTTGGCCAGATAGGCTGTGGCTGATGCTATAACGCTCGGGTCGCCGATTAGTTTCAGGCTCTGGCGGGCGACGAGATGCATGTCATGGGCGTAGTCCTTCGCATAGGGATTCGACAGGCTCAGTGTGTGCCATGGCTCAAGGGGGGCAGCGATCATCTTTGCAAACAGCCCGGCTGCGCAGTCGCCGCGTTTGAGCTCGCCGGCAGCGGTCGCGGCCGCCACTTGCACGAGTGGGGAAGGGTCATTAAGGAAACGGTGAAGGCTCTGTTTGGAATTCTGCGATGTGTAGGCCCGGACAGCGGCGCGACGCACGAGTGGGCTCAAATCTCGCGAGGCGCTGGCCAGTGTTCCGGCCTCCATTGCCTTGAACACGCCAAGAGTTTCGATAGCTGCGGCCCGCAGGGCAGGGGAGGTGGACTGATCGGCAACAATCCGGTTCAAAGCGGCAGATAGCGGAATGATGTTCTTCAGATAGCGGGCATTTTGGCAGGCTCTGAGGCGAACAATCACTGATTCGTTCTTGATGAGTTTGGCAAGCACATCGGCTTTGGCAGCGAGGGAGATCGCCGAAAGCGTCCTGAGCGCCTCGGCCTGGATGCCAGTGTTCTTTGAGGCAAGCAGCCCAGCCACCGCATCCGCGTAATCGGCGGATTGCATTGTGCTGACTGTTCGCATGGCGCTGTAGAGCACGGTGTCGTCGGTGTCGGCGAATGCCTGTTTGACGATATCACGTGCTTGTGAGCTTGCTGGATACGCAGCCGCCGATTGCACAACGGCTGCCCTCACCAGGGCGCTGGTATCTTTGATTGCATCGTGCAGTGGTTTGACGGCTGCGGTATTGCGGACCTGTCCGAGGTCTCTGGCGGCATGTTCCCTGACAAGCTCATCATCTTCCCGCAAGGCATTTGCCAGCAGTTTTACGCATTGGTCATCGCCGTAGAGTCTCTTGTCTTCTTTCAGGTCTCCGCCGGTGGGTTCGGAGAGTTTGTCTGGTGTGGACGCCGGCGCAGATGTGGGCGTCGAGGCCGCCAACAGGGCAGAGCCCGCCAGAAGAACCGACATGACCGCCAAACCTGTGTTATGCAATTTGGTAACCGTTTTCACTGTAACTCCTACTGCTCGTCAAACAAAACGTCGGGACAGTATATTCAAATCAATCGTTTTCGCCATTACAAAGAACTAGTTTGCCCGGCGAAGCTGGAACACCCTGATTATGCTTACCAGCATCATTACCATTGTCGCCGCACCAATTATCTTCAGGTGCGGAATCCAGAGGTTATATCCGTCCATGGCGGGGCTCTCGGCCGCGTCCATGGCAGCGGCCACCGGGTTTACCAAAAGAATGCCTCGGATGAACCAGTCAGACATCGCATCGCCGGCAAGCAGCACCAGCAAAGACCCAAGTGTGATGCCGATCATGAGTGCATATGTCCACGCCGACGCGATGGAAGTCTTGCTACATAATCCGGAGAAGAACATGCCCGCCGACGATACGAAAGCGATTGTCATGCCCACCACAGCCAGCGGTTTTATGACAGCCATTGTGGATTCGACGCGGAAATATATCATAATTCCCAGCGAGGGAAGCACTGCGATAGTCAGCAGCAGAAGCGGGATAATACTGGCCTGGAATTTGCCGCTCACTATTCGCCAACTGCTGATTCTTGTAGCCCGTATCAGATCCCACACGCCAGTTTCGCGGTCGCCGCACAATGCTCCGCCCGACATTGCCGGTCCGATGAAGACCACCAGCACAACCATCAGGGCAGCCACCGCAACAATTATCTGGCTTATCATGTCGCCGCCCTCGCTCACGAGCGATTGCACGCTCAAGCTCACCAGGAACACCAGCAACAGCGACACGATCAGCGTCAGCGAAACCGCCCTGAACAGCCAATGCGTCTGCAGCATCGGACGTGAACGGAATTCCTTCACCAGGATCGGGTTCTGCCACCACATTATCATCCGGCGACGTTTGCGCGGGTCGATCAGGAAGAAGAAGCTCCTTGCGCTGATGCCTCGCTCGACAACGTTCATCTTCTCGCGGGGACGCGGCGGGGGGACCGGATGGCGCAGTTTGAACATTACCGCGGCGGCTGCGAATATGCTTATGACAGCACTGACCACGAAGAACACCTGCCAGAAAGGCGGCATGTCGGCTGCGGGTTTCACGTATTCGCTTTCGGTCAGCACGATAGACATCATCGCCTGGATGGGGCTGAGCGATGCAACCACGTGCATTATCGCCTGCCACGGTGGGCCGGCTTTTGTCATTATTCCGCCGCTTTGCGGCCAGGCGATTATCGCCGACCCCATAACGCCCAGCAGGATTGCGTATGTGACGATGATGGCGCGATAGCTTCGGTGCATGAACGTGCTGACGAGCATGCCGATCAGCCCGAGGTAGATTCCCGTCATCAGCAGAACGCCGATAACTGCAACCATTTGCCATACCGTGACGCCGCCAAGCAGGAATGCCGCCCCAAGTACGGGTGCGCCGCTGACGATGATCAGCATCAGGAAGCCGAGCGAGCCGACCATTTTCCCGGTCGCGATTTCCCATGGTTTCAGGGTGGTAGCGAACAGGCTCTCCAGCGTGTTTTGTTCCGACTCCATCGTCAGCGATGCGGCTGTGAATGTTGGCGCGAACAGGGCAACCATGAACAGTTCACCTATCGCGAGTGTGGAGAGGATTTTGAGTGCCTGTCTGTCGCCGACGGCCTGCATTCCGCCTTCCGGCCAGAGCATCCACAGCAGCAGGCCCGATGCGAGCAGGAATACCGTCTGCATCGCCAATGCCTTGCGGGTGCGCAGGGAAGTCAGTAGTTCTTTTCTTATGATCGGATTATTGATCATCTGTATCCGTCCT
>CBDUQP010000119.1:0-10019 GCA_965369385.1 uncultured Phycisphaerales bacterium | reverse complement strand
GATAGAAATATAGACCGAAGGGAAGCGATAAAAGGTTCCTGACCCCTTTTTCACTTCCAGCTTGATCTTTGACAGAACTGCTGAAGGCATTCGTTGGGTGTGGTTGCCGCGGCGTCTGCCATTGTTCCTTGCTTCTGCCGTTAGGGCCGAAGGTCCGACAAGCGGTTTTCCGGGGGTGACTCATCTGAACTGCTGGAGTTGGTTCGCAGTCAACTTCACCCCCCGCCCCTTCGGGGCGGGTTTATTTTTGGGAACTTTGTCCGGGGGCTGCGCCACAATCCTGCGTCGCTCTTCGAGCTATGCAGGATTCCGGCTTACCCCCGGCTAACTGCCCACCGGACCTTCGGCCCGGAAGACAACAGCCTGATAGCTTCTCTCAGAATTACACGTATTTGCCCATGGTATTTTCTGCAATCCCCCGCCCCATGAACACTCTCTGTCCCACCCCCATCGAGGCCATGTGATCAGAACGCCCGAAGTGACTATTGCTGTGTGCCGGCGGCGATGAATTTCTCAAACTGCATCATCGCCGAAATGGCATGTTGAACATAATCTATGCGAATCTCCCCCGCACGACGGTTAAATGTCTTGCTGTACTCATTGTCCGCTACAGGAAGCCTCCGAGCCGCACGAGGCATCCCACCGGCCACCAGGCCCGTGCGAATCTGCGTATCCAGAAGAAAACGCATCGATGCTTTCGCCTGCGTTTCCACGCATCTGCGAAGTGCATCCTGCCTGATCAGTGAATGAGTTAGCGCCGCAAGATGACCTTCCAGCCGCGTGGCTGTGGAACATGTCCTGCCATCACCCGTGAGCCCCACCTCTGCGATGGGTTCTGCGCATAATCGCCGAGTCTCGATCAACATACTCTCGCATATCCGCTCGGCGTGACTCTTCAATTGGGCGACTGTAGTCTTCGTCTTGCCCGCGCGGCTGTGCTTTATCAGCTTACCCGTCGCCAGAAGCGCCCAGTGATCTGGTGGCAGACTCTTGACGCCATCCCGGCTGGCGATGAGATACGCAATACCCCTGTCTGCCGCCGCCAGCCACTTTGTGTTCTTATCGTGCTCGTAAAGCGTAACCAGCGAGAGGATAGCTTCACCAGGATAATACAACGACACCCACGCATGGTTCTTGCCGCCCGCAGATGGGATGAACTTCGAGCAGAAAGCGCCGTTGGCATTCTGCATGTAAACGATGAAGTCGGCCATCGCAGCCAGGTCCTTCGGCGTAGTCGTCCCTGGTGCGACATTCTCAACATGCACCAGCGCCAGCAACCCCAACGCCGTTGCGCCCAGCTTGGCCTGGATTACCTTCACCCCTCCGGTCAACTCCGGATAAGACCAAGCCGCCAGCAGACCCTTCTTGCCGGGCACAGGCCCAAACGATGCACCCTTCAGATAGACCGAAGCCCGCACAAGCACGTCGGCGGTCTCCACATCCTTCTGTCGGGCCTGGCACAACGCCAACGCATACATCGTTCCACAGTGACGCAGAATATTGTACTTCTCCTTGATCGCAACTTTTGGATCAAGATTCACGCGATACATAAACCGGCCGTCGGGGCCAAATCCGCGAAGGAGGTAACGCCGGCCGATCTCGATCGACTCGTCCAGTTCCTTGGGCGTCACTGCCGCCGCCTTGGCTGGCTTGCCGGACTCGGTCATGCTGCTTGTCAGCCAATACGTAATTCCGCAAGCAATCGCCGCAGGCAGCATAAGCACCGCAACAATACATATCGCTCGCCCGGTTATCCTGATATCTTTCACGATGATATAATGGCGTTTTGGACGCAAAGGATCAAGCCCGCTGGTCAGGCGTTTATGCCAATTATGGTTTTGCCCCCATACAAGCCCTTCAATATATGCTTTGGACACTCAGTCTCTTGCGGCGCATCGCACGCAAGCGGCATCAGTTCAGATCGCGGCATTTGCCTCCCCCAATAGCCTGAGCCCGCGATATCGCGGATCGATCACCAATCGCACAACCGAAGCGAACTTTCGATTGATCCGCCTCGCCCGCGCACTGGTGAGCTTACCGTCCAACCCGAACACCCTATTCCGCATCGCCGAACTGAGCGGACCGTATCCGAAGACGCAAATCCCCACCGGCTCGTCGCCGCGGAAAAGCATATTCACTTACTGATTTGTTGCGTCCCTTTATCTATGCCTCATCGTACCTGTCCGACACGCCCGCGACAAGCATTCAGCATGTCGAATATCCCAACATCTCCTCCCGCCGCCTTCGGGGCGGGGAGTTTAGAGAAACCTTCTCCGGGGGCTGCGCCGCGATAAGGATCGCGGCTTACCACCCGGCTACTAACCTTGCGGACCTTCCGTCTTCGCCTATGGCTTCGTCGTGACAAGTTCGGCCCGCGACGACAGACGCAACAAACACATCAATTCCGGCCGCAACATTTGCCCCGATTATCGAACAGGAAATATGCTGGCCTGCTGTAGCGGGCCTTGCGCGTGTAGTCACGGTGAGTGGCTTCGGTCCAGTTTGACTTGCCGTAATGGCTCCCCGGTTCATCTCCCGACTTGAGCGTCTTGTCGCGAGAAAGCCCCATCCGCGTGAATCCCGCCGCCTGGCAGAACGGCACCAGATCCGCCATCTCGCTTATGAGCTCTATCCACGGCCAGGGCGAAAGCTCGCACACCCGCCGCAGAAAACCTGCCGCCAGCCCGGCCCCGCGATATCGCGGATCGATCACCAATCGCACAACTGACGCGAAGTTGCGATTAATCCGCCTCGCCCGCGCACTAGTAAGCTTGCCTTCCAACCCGAACACTCTATTCCGCATCGCCGAACTGAGCGGACCGTACCCGAAAACGCAAATCCCCACCGGCTCAGCGCCGCGGAAGAGCATATTCACCCGCCGCACCGGCCCGAGCCCCTTTCCACGGTAATGCCACCTCGCGAAATACGCCCAGTCCGCCGCGGTGGCGTCGACGACTTCAAATTCGTCGCAAAAACTGATAGCACCTCGAAAGGGACGCCGGTTTTCCACCTCCACCACCCCTCCGCCCCTGCACCACACCACAATGTCCGGCTGAAGATCGTCGATTATGTCCTCGTGCGTGGTGGCAAGCAGGAACCCAATCCCGCGTTTGTCTGCGATTCGTCGCACATTGTGGCTTATCACGCATGCTGTTGTCCGGTCGAGCTTGGCGCACCACTCGTCGGCTATCACCGTGTTTGTGCCCCGGGCGATGCACCTTGCCAGGCCATATCTGTACCGCTGCCCGTCACTCAACTCGCCCGGTGAACGCAACATCAGCATCGCCTCTGCAAGCCCACACAAACTAAGCATGTGGGCGGCTGCCTGCACGTCTCGGCCGAGAGTATCTATGAGCGGCCGCCCATCGTCAGAATGATCCTGCACATGGGATGAACCCGACACCTGCGCCGCTGCCGCCTTCAGCAGACTGCTCTTTCCGCTACCGCTTGCGCCGGCGAACAAAACAACCTTGCCCGGTTCGTAATCGATCTCGACATCCCTGGCGATCACGTTGCGCCCGGTTTCGAAACCTATCCCGAACACCGTCTGCACGTAGGATGTGTTGCATGTCGGCTGCTTGGGGGCGAACTCGTAGCTGCAATCAAGCTTCATTGTCCATCCTTATCCTGCACTTCAGTCCGTGCGTGGTTATCAGATGATCAAAATGCTTCCTGGCTTCTTCATACTGCTGCCTGCTTGTCTCGAACACGACGGTGACATCCGCCTGAAGCGGCGAACAACCTGCGGGCTTGCCTTCACTGCCGCCTGTGATATCCAATTCACCCAGACCGGTGGGGTCGGTCGGTTCGGCAGGCAGGCGGCCGCAGTTTTCCGCAAGTGGAGCTATGGGTTCATCGGTAAGACCGGCAAGCATATCCTCCAGCTCTCCAATGTCGAAAGCCGTCAGTGATTCCAGATCAATATCATGCAGGCCGTCGTGGACAAGATCGGATGAGATGTCGGCAAGAAGGCCCGCCAGCATGTCCGGGTCGAACTTGCCCTGTGCCTGCGTGTTGTTCAGTGCGATATTCAGGGCCTTGGCATGAGCGTCATCGAGATCATCCAAAAAAATCACGGGCACCTTCCCATCGGGCTGCTTGCGACGAGCATTGGCAGCCAGCCGCTGATGCCCGCCTATCACCAGCATATCACTCCGCCTGGCAACCACCGGAACTACGAAACCATGACGATCCATGAGTGCAGCGAGCTTTGCGAGCGCCCCCGGTGCTATCACCCGCGGATTATAATCCGCCGCATGCAAATCCGCGGCCTGTACGTATTGCACTTTCAATTCCATACTCACCTCCAAAATAATCCCACCGAACAATGAGCCCCGCCGCCTGAAGCAGTATCCCGCCACACACCCACCTACTGGCCACAGCAGGCAGCTCTGTCGCAAGATTCTGAATATCTCGATAAAACTTCTTCGGCGGGTGGCCGCAGTTTTTTCAACTTCCTGGGCACAAATCGCTAACACATGAATCCGCATTCGCAGACGGCGGTTTCGGCATTCTTGGGGATATGCATCGTGCGGGTGCATCGGGGGCAGACCCCGTTTTCTATGGCGAAACGGCGGCTTTGGTAGTCATAGTTATTGATCATGCTCGGACGGTAGCCTTCGTGCTCCATCTCTTCCAGGCGTTTGCGGTGCGATTCGTACTCGCTTACGGCCCGCGCCGACACGTGCTGGACCGGCACACTCTTGCGAGTCACGCCGAGTTGTTTCGCCAGATATCGCCTGGCGGCTCGATGCGCAGCCGCCTGGGCGAGTTTGCGAGGAGCGGTCAGCATGGCAAACATAACTTCACCGGCTGCGTCATCCAACATTTGCGGCAATATCCCGTAGGCCGCACAAATCGCAATTGCCACCCTTGGCGTGCTCGTGAGCTTCCCTTTGCGCGCGGAGGTATCCTGCTTTGTATTACTCATTCTTCATCTCCCTGAATTGGTTCGCTATTTCCGCCCTATGCGCCGAATGCCCGAACAGCGCCGCTTCGTCGTCGGCCGGATGCATCTGTCTATGAATCTCTGCTTGATACCGCGGCGAGCAACCAATCCGGAATGGTCGACGGATTACTTCGCATCGATGCCATCCAACGCGAGATAGTTGCTCGATGACGCCCGACAAGACGAGCGGCTGCGGTGAACGAAGCACCCTTGCATATCAACCACAAGGCCTGGTCAAGATGTGTCCACTGACCACCGTTGCGAGCCCTGGCCTCTACGATGTCCCAATGCACAAGCCAGCAGTCAAAGCACAAATCCTGCGGGCAATGGCCTCGCGGGCCTTGGTACAATGGGTCTCCCACCCACTTATTACAATCCGGATTACTGCATCTGAATCCCATAGTATTACCCTTCAATGTTGGATTTGTTCCCTGTGAGGCCCGGGCGGCCTATATCGGCAGCGCGGCTAGCCATTACCTCTCTGATTACCCTCACGAAAAAGCACCCGCATAAAACGTCGACTCTGCAAAAACATTCGATGAACCCCGTGAAGACAAATCACTTCGACAAAAAACTTTCGAGTGCCCCGCACTGCCTGCAAACTGTGACGTGCTCGTCTTCGTCGTCATCGTCCGCAGGTCCATCATGCCTGCCGGCCAGCGTTCGCATCAGATACTCGTCACCAGACAGCAAGCTCTGCCTCATGACATGCCCGCATTCAGAGCAGACCAAATCAGGGTCGCGACACCTGCGGCGAACCGACGGATACAACCTCTCGTACCTCCGCATGAAATCCGCCACCGAAATCGCCAGGCGTCTGTCCAATATCTCCGACAACTTTCGCCCGGTTACGACGCCCTCGTTCTTCTCCACTTCCTGCATCCCCAATTAAATACCCCTGCAAGACAATACTGAGTGTTTCATATGTGGTGCATTCTAGTTGCACTGCCACATTAATGCAACCTTCTTCTTGAATATTCTTATCCCTGTAACCTTCGCTATTGCGTAATATAGGGCCTTAAGACTTTGGGACATTGCACTTCCAGCGGTCATAAATGTTACATTGTCATTGCACAATGCACCTGTCAGTTGCTACAATTAAGGCATGATTGACGGACAGACACTTCGAATTGAGCGTGTGCGAGCTGGATTTCGCACCCAGAGTGAGCTCGCCCAGGCCATCGGCTGCGCCCGCAATACTATTAACCGCGCAGAGCAGGGACGCGGCGGTCCGGCGATCTTGCACCAACTGGCCAAACTGCTGAACGTACCTGCCGAGAATCTGATGAGAGGCAGTGCGACAAAAGCTGCCCCCCAAGCCAACGCCAACGCCATATCATCCGAAGAACGGTACATTATCAACACCCTCCGCAAACTTGACCCAATCGCTCACGCCCGGGCTGTCGGCATAGTCATAGGGATGGCTGAGGGCGGTGGCGCCGACGACGCTAGCGCCCTTGGGGCGGATCTGATGCAGAATCTGGCATCCGCGGAAGAAATTCACACCGAACAGGATAATTTGGCAGCCGGAGGCGGCGCCTGACCGAGTGACAGCCAATTGGCGGGTGGCCAGAGATGTTTTTGCTGCGGCCTTGACCGGGCCAGGGTGGCCATGATTACAAGGCGTAACTGACACCACGACAGAAGAACCACACGAGAGCAGGAACAGCTTTACCCCCAGCGTGCTAATCCTCCCCCATGTGTATCCTGAAGTGCGGCCTGCACGGGGCAGACAATGGCACCGATGGCAGTTCATCTATTTGTGGCGTCTGCACATACTTTCGCAGGACCGCGATAACTACCGGCAACATGTAAGCCCGCGACCCACCAAGACGAACAACCAACTCACAAGCTTCCGACACCAGCGGACCGGCAACGGCATCATATTCGTCGTCGCCAAGAGTAACAATATTCGGCTGCATCTGTTCACCTGACATCATCAAGAGACGAGAAGACCCCTCCTTGGGGATATGCTCCATCCCGCCCCTTACTAATCAATATGTTAGCGTCGTGTTAGGGTTTTGTCAACGTACTTTCTACATCTTCGGCGCTTTGATTGATCTCTCTTGGTTTGGGGCAACAGTCGGTTCTGCGTATAGCAGAAGGCATCGCCAACAAACCCTGACCACCCGTTGCCTGCTCGCCGTAAGTCTATATGAATAAAACTGCAGGACCACATGATCGCACCGTTGCGTGAAGGGAAATCGCTCCTTGACTGCGGTATCTCCAAAAGGTTAAACTCTTTTATTACTAAGGGCATCTTCGACGCAGGACACGCCCGGTCGCAGCGTCATCGCGATCATTGAGGAGCTTCTCTCGCCGGTGTCCGGCCCGTAGCGTGCCCCCTGGACTACCGCAATCGGTCACGTAGCCCCCCACTTCTCCGATGTCTGTTGGCGATGTGGTTGCGTGCTATCGTGCTGACGAGGAAGTCTGTTGCGCCGGTCTGGAAATTATGACAGTCCGAGTGGCGCCGAAGTAGCTTATTTGAGTATTCAGATCCCGCCGATGTCGTCGGGACTAAGAACTGGCCGTTTTGTAAATTCCTTCGCGAGTTGATTATGGTAAGACAGCAACGCCGGCTTGGAGAGATCCTGGTCGAATGGGGTGTACTGACAGAGGCCGCAATTAACGAGGCCCTCGCACACGCCCAACAGGAAGGCTTGAAGATCGGTGAAGCGCTTATAGCGCTGGGAATGGCGGACGAGGAGGACATAACAAAAGCCCTCGCCAGCCGTTTCGATATGGAATACATCGATCTCGAGCAAAACGTGATCGTACCATCCGAACTGATAATAGACGATAACGTTATCAAGCGGCACCAGGTGTTCCCGCTGACCATGGAAGAAGGAACACTCAAGGTTATCATCACCGATCCGCTCGACCTTGAAACCATGGATATGCTGCGCTTCAGGCTTGGTTGCGAGCTTAACCCATGCTTGGCAAGCAAGTCCAAAATGCGGGAATTCATCGACCGGTTCGTCGGGTCCGCACAGACCATCGACAAGGCCTTCGAGGAATTCCACGAAGGCGAAGCAGACGCCGATATCAGTTACGGAGACGACGAGGACGAACACGACGAAGAGTCGGCCCCCATCATTCGCCTGGTAACAATGCTCATCACCGAAGCCGTCAACACTCGCACATCTGACATCCACATCGAGCCAATGAGCAACCGAATCCGGGTAAGATACCGCATAGATGGTGTCTGCCAGATTCGCGACGACATTCCCAAAAGAATGCAGGGGCCGGTCATTAACAGGCTCAAGATCCTGGCCGGCATGCTGCTGGAAGAAAAACGCATTCCCCAGGATGGCAGAATCAAGATGACCATCGGCGGAAGCGATATCGACTTCCGCGTCTCCGCACTGCCCACAAACCACGGCGAAAGCATGGTTTTGCGTATTCTGCGCCCAGAAAGCGTAAGAATCGGCATCCCCGCACTTGGTCTCGAGCAGAGCGACTACGCAAGATTCCAGGGCATCATTAAACGCCCCAACGGTATTTTCCTGGTCACCGGGCCTACCGGTTCAGGTAAGACCACGACGCTCTACTCGGCCCTGAACGAACTTAACCGTCCAGACCGCAAGATCATCACGGCCGAAGACCCCGTCGAATACAATTTCAGCCGAATTAACCAGGTTCAGGTCGATGAGAAGGCTGGCAGAACGTTCCCGATCATCCTCAGATCAATGCTGCGACAGGCACCGAATATCATTCTCGTGGGTGAAATTCGCGATATGGAGGTCGCAGAGATAGCTATACAGGCAGCTTTAACTGGACACCTGGTCTTCAGTACGCTCCATACCAACGATGCGCCCTCCGCAATCACCCGTCTGATTGACATGGGAGTCAAGCCCTTCCTGGTCGCCAGTGCCATCCAGGCAATCATGGCCCAGAGGCTTGTGCGAGTCATATGCCCCGAGTGTAAACAGGAAGACCCCGAACCGGACAAACGAACACTCAAGGTACTGGGATTCACTGACGAGGAAGTGGCGAACACAACCTTCTACAAAGGAGCAGGTTGCAAGAGCTGCAACGGTGGTGGATATCGAGGCAGGCAGGGCATTTTCGAGATGCTTGAGATGGATACTCACATCCGCGAACTGGCGTTTAACCGGGCACCTCTGACGGACCTGCGAAAGGCCGCGAGAGCTTCTGGAATGACCACCCTGCTTCACGACGGAAAACAGAAGATCCGCAACGGTATCACGACGGCTGAGGAGCTTGTGAGAATCACCCAGGCCGACGAGCTTGTCGAGGGTTGATGCGTCCACAAGAACGGATACTTCATACATAAATATTTATTTGACTATAGCTTACGACTCATCTGCATCGAAACTGATCCTACCGGTACCGGTTTCCTGACCGATCTAAAGCTAATAATGTAACGGAAGGCTGAATATGGCAACGATACAAATTGACCGCTTGCTGGAGACCTGTATCAAACGTGGTGCCAGTGACTTACACCTTCACGTTGGACGTCCGCCCACGTTGCGACTCCACGGACGCCTCCGTCCGTTGGAGACCAAGGTCCTCGAGCCCGAAGACACTCTCGCCCTGATGAAGCAGATCACACCGGAGCGATGCCAGCAGGAAATCGCCGAGCAAGGCGGAACCGACTTCGGTTTCGAATATGGCGAAGCCGGACGTTTCAGGACTGCTGTTTTCCACCAGAAAGGCGATTTGTCGCTGGTTCTGCGGCTGATCCCGTCAAAGATGTACACTTTCGACGAACTCGGCCTGCCCGCGATGGTGCAAACGCTCTGTCGCCGTCCCAGAGGATTGTTCCTCGTCACCGGGCCTACCGGTTCGGGCAAGACTACTACCCTGTCGACGATGGTCGACTACGTTAATACGACCTTCGATCGCCACATTATCACAATCGAAGACCCCATCGAGTACTACCATGGACACAAGAAGTCGATGGTGAACCAGCGGGAAGTGGGCGTGGACGTGCCCAGTTTCTCCGAAGCCCTGAGGCGTGCACTCAGGCAAGACCCCGATGTGATTCTGGTCGGCGAACTTCGCGATCTGGAGTTGGAGTTTCATTCCGCCCGCCCCAGCAAAC
>CBDUQP010000118.1:0-10275 GCA_965369385.1 uncultured Phycisphaerales bacterium | reverse complement strand
GCACCGACAGACCATACACAGATTGCAGTATATGATTGCATACCAGATCCGGCAAATTTCGCCAATTCGCCACCACAACCTGAATAATCATATCTCGCATCCAAATCAAGGGGCAAACGTCACTCCTGATCCGATGCATTCCGAGGTAACCCGCACATGCGATCCAGAACCTGCGACCTTTGCAGCCCCGCCCATATTAAAAGCATGCGAAACCCTCCCCTAAGGAAGAATTCCGCATGTGCGATGCCCTCAGATTCTGCAGCGCCTAAGGACATCCCTGAATTCCTTGAGTTGACTGTCAGATCATTTAACGGCTCCTCAAGGAATCCACAAATCGCTATTTCATTTCACAAACGCACGCTGGTTACGCTGACTGCTTTCGGATCAAGCTGGCAACTGCTCTTGATGACCACCTGGCGTGATTCGCCAGGCAGCAGATCAAAGTAGTTATCTTCCGGCAACGCCCCTTCGGGCAAGTCAAAGTGAACAGCGTGTGCAAAAACCGCCGCCCTCACGCGAACTGTGCACTCGCCGCAATCGCTGGATACTATACTCATCTCCAGTTGCGGATCGCTCATCTGCAGGTCTCTGGGCTCGGCCCGCAGGACCGCAGGCACGATATCATCCCTGCCGCTAGCGCGTGCAATCCACAGCCCGGCATTGGCGTCAGCGTCGCCCTTTGCGAACGTACACACCACTGCCTTCGACATCGGCTCAAGTTCCACATGCATGGTCTGCAGATCGGCATTTGCTCCGTCGAGGCTTACGTAACCAAACTCCATATCTATCGAAAGCGGCGAAAGCTTATCGTTGATCGCAGTAATCTGGACTTTTTCCCCGTCCCCGACCGGCCGGGCAACCAGGCGAATAGGCGCATATGAGCGTCTGACATAATAATACGCAGGCTTGCGTCGGAGGTAGTAATCTACAATGGTCCAGCCGATTTCACCCCAGGAGTCGGCGAGCATCCAGAACAGCGAGCCATTGCATTGCATGCTCGCCCGCATCGAATCCATCGCGTAGCCAAGCATCATCCCATGCACCAGACCGCCGTAGATCGCAAAATCCTCAATGCTCATAGCATCGGTATCGTCCTTGTATCGCTTCTGGATACCGCGAACGACAGTGCCCTTGTCGAACGTGTTCAAGTGATGCTTCCAGGCATCGCTGGTGCGGTCAACGTCGTCGGTACCCATGAACTGTCGAATGGTTTCGACACAAGGAGTACCGGGATAGCTATACTCGGCTACGAAGTAAGACGTGCACAGGTCATACTGCTCCGGACGCGTACGTATCTCAATATCATCGTTGATCATCGCGTCCATGTAGAAGTGAACGCTGCCCGCTTCCTCCCCGCTAGGATTTTCGCCGCCGCAGGGTGAACCGGTCCAGTAAGGCACGCCGCACCCATGGGCGCGGACGGCCTTCGGAAGCAGGTAGTTATATAGATGAGCGCCGCCGATGGCCTTGCCCTTCCACCAGTCGGCAATGCCCCATGTGCACTCGTTGTTACCGCACCACAGCACGATAGACGCATGATTCTGCAGGCGTTTAACCTGGTATTCGGCTTCAGCAGCCACCTCGTTGCGGAACCATTCCAGCTCATCGGGATACGGCGAGCAGGCGAACATAAAGTCCTGGAACACCATTATGCCCAGACGATTGCACGTGCGATAGAACGCCTCGCGTTCGTACAACCCGCCACCCCATATGCGGAGCATGTTGAAGTTGGCGTCGGCGGCCTGCTTGACGAGCGTTTCCACTCGCTCGTCGGTTACCCGGGCATAGATGGAGTCCTGCGGTACCCAGTTGGCTCCGCGTGCGAACACCTTACTACCGTTAATGATAAACACGCATGTATCGGTGGTGTCATACTCGACAAAGCGAATACCATATTCGAAAGGCTCATACGCATCATTACCGGCCGGCGTATCGAGCGATGCTTCTATGGTATACAACGGCTGATCACCCATACCGGCGGGCCACCACAGTTGGGGATCTTCGATTACGATATCCAGATCAATGAAGTTCAAACCTGGAAGCAGCATTTGCGTGCGCGTGCTTGCGGTGAACTTCTGCCCTGTGGGGCCTGAAACCGAAACGCTCACCGCTCCTTCGCTGGTGGAGTAGTGATGAAGGCGATCAACGGTAACCGTGGTCTTCAGGACTACCGAATCACAGCAGGAAACCGGCTTGACGGTGACGTCGCGGATACATGCGGATGTCAGCAAACGCACCGACACGCCCCGACCGATTGCAACCGTCGTCATGCACGGGCCCCAGTCCCAGCCAAACGAGTACTGAGGCTTGCGAACGTGAGCCCGGCGAACATCGCCGCGCGGCGGCCCGAACCGCGGTTCCAGCGTAGACGGATCACTTCCGAGGGCTGCCACCATTTCAGGCGTTACATTTTCAACGCCGGTCGACAAACGCACCAGCAGCGTGTTGGTGCCCTCTTTCAGCAGTGTCTTGATATCCTTAACGAATGGAACGAACGAATTTCGGTGCGAACCGATATGCTCCGAATTCAGGAAAACTTCGGCGTTGGAATCGAGCCCGTCCAGCACAAGCTCGGCTACGTCGGCAGCCAGCCAGGCGGCCGTGGCGTCGAATTCGCGGCGGAACCACCATGAGCGGTCGCCAATCCAATCGCATTCGAAACTGTTGAGCCCTACCAGCGGGTCGGGAATCTTTCCGGCATCCATAAGTCCCTGGTGCACGTCGCCGGGCACGGGCGTAGGAATCCAACCGGTATTACGGTTTGCGATACTATCTGCTTTCGCAAGATCGAAGTCGATAGCTTCGTCGAGCAGGTCCCATGTTCCGTTCAGCGATATCTCTTGAGCAAGCTTGTTCATACGTCAATTCCTTACAGAGAGCACTCCTGCTCCCTTACACATGAAACGATAAGTGGATGTCTGCCTGAGGGCACACTTGTCCGGCACAGCCGCCTTTGCAGGCAATCAGGCGTCTTCGTCTATCTTTGTAATACGTTCTATTCGCGTGTCGGTGAAAACATCTGTTTCGTCGCGGCTGGTGCTGGAGAACTCCGACACTATCGCGCCTTCGTCGCCAGCCTGGAACCAGTGCAACGTGTCAGGCCCGATCGTGTACTGCTGGCCCGGAGTCAACTCGATTTCCTTACCGACAGTGTAACACATCTCGCTCCCTGCCGGCACGCGGGCCTGAATATCTCCAATGGGCTCACCCGCCACATACAGCCATATCTTTCCCCACCTGCACCTGAAGGTCTCCATCTTTCCCGGATCGCCATCGACGGGTGGATGCCTGTGCTCCACGCAGGTCTGCCGAGGAAACATCACTATCTCCTTGGCACAGTATCTATCTGTATTAACGTAAGATACAATCTGAAGCCCCTGGACTTCCAACTCGTCCAGATTCTCGTCGACAACCTCTATACTCTCTCGCTCAGCTGGCGTTATCGCGATACCGGCGGCATCCAACATCTCCGCCGCCCGCCTCTGCGCCTGGGTCACCTGTGTCCTTGTCAGCATCAATTGCCTCTCTTGCCATGAAACGCGTTACACATTCGATTGCTTATCGATGCAAACATTACCCACGCCCCCGGCAGCAAGCAAGTGGGAAAATCCTGCCAAAAACACTTTTTTCTGTCGGAATCACCCAACTCAAGCCGCCAAGACCCCTGCGGCCGGTTAGAATACGTAGGCAACGTTATAAAAAACGGTGATTTGACAACAATTGCGCATAGGTTCTTGTCGTTTTGCAGGTGCGGGAATATAAGCGCAACAATCGCAAAACAGTCTGCTGAGGAAAAATCGCACGAGCGACCTCACGCGGCCTGCGACCAAGGACGCCCCCCATGCTGCCTGATCTCCAAGAGAACGCCCAACTCGCCCTGGACACAATCAACCACAAGCCCACCAAGGGAATCCCGACGTGGTTAATGCACCCCATGGAACGCCGGTTCATAGATCGCCTCGCAGGCATGCCTGAAGGCAGCTACGAGAAGAATCCTCACAGCGTCTACCTGAAGATGCAGCATGAATGCAACACCTGCATGATTGACCAGTTCATACCCGACAACGCAATGTCGATGGGCAATCAGGGCTACGAGGAAGATCGCCAGCGCACCGCCACCACAGATGTCAAACAGATCGTCCTTAACGATATGTTGATAGACTCACCCGAAGCCGCAGTCGAACATATGGAGAAGTTCATGTTCCCCGACATTCGCAAGTCGATCGAAGAATGCGATGAAGCGTGGGAAGACGCAAGAGTTGCCGAAATAGTTGCCGCACAACGCCACGAACAGGGATTGTTCGGGCCGAATATTCTCAAGACCGGATACGGATTCATAAGGTTCCCCAACCTTTACTACAGCACTTACGGCTACGCCAATTACTTCATGGCCTACGGCCTGTACCCGGAAGTTATCGAAGAGGGCTTTTCACTGCAGGCCGACCTGGCACTCATCAACAACCGCGCCGCCGCCCAGGCATACAAGGAAGGCAACCTGCCGAATCTCTATCGCCTGGACCACGACATAGCCGACTCTCGCGGCACTCTGATGGATGTCAAATCACTCGATAAGATGTGGTTCCCCCACTTCGCGCGTTGCCTGGAGCCAATGCTGAATACCGACGTCCAGATGATCTGGCATTGCGACGGCAACCTCATGGAGATGGTACCCCGCCTGCTGGAAGTTGGCATACGCGGCTTCCAGGGCTTCCAGTATGAAGACGGTATGGACTACGAAGCGATCTGCAAGATGAAGTCCAAAGACGGCGAACCCCTGTTCATCATCGCCGGCGTCTCCGTCACAACAACGCTGCCCATGGGCACTCCTGACGACGTGAAGAAGGAAATGAAGTGGCTCGTGGAAAACGGCCCAAAAACCGGGCTCATGCTCGGACAGTCCAGCTCCATAACACCAGGCGTCCCCTGGGAAAACCTCAAGACATTCGCCGAAGGCCGAGATTACTACAGAATCAACGGCCGCGAAGGATAGCAAGTGTGAGCGAAAACCGAGCGAAAATTGGGACTGTCTCGTCGTTGGGGACTGTCCCTTTTTTTCGCGGGAGAACGCACACGACCGTCAGCGTCCCCCCTCACTGAGCGATGGTAACCTGCACGCCACAGCGGGCAGGCAACACGCGCACCTATGAGCACAACCGCGGTCTCGCCTCCCCAAAACTATTTCGTATGGAACTTCTCTTTGGCCGAAGCACTGCGGCCGGGATGCTGGCGTTTCAGGCCGAGCTTGCCGCGGATATTCTCGCGATGTCGGCTTACCGTTCCCATCGAGATATTCTCCGCACGGGCTATGTCCTTGGTTGACAATACCCGGCGGATCTGCGTGCATATCCTGACTTCTCTGGGAGTGAGGCTGGCAAACGCCTTGCCCAAATCGTCGGCGAACGGTGAGGCGATTTCTTCCAGGCTCAGTTCACGGGCAGGATCGCCTCAGACACCTCTATTGCCTCTGCTCTTGCATCGTCGAACGCAGCCGCAGTTATCGCTTTCGTTATCATGGTGGCTCAAGTATCCTCAAGAAGGGTTGCCAGCAGCCCCGGTAATAGCGGATAATGATGCAGCACAAACGAGCTATGCAGAAAGGCTTGCGCGAATGAAGATTATTGACGTCCACGTACATGCAAAACTGAGCGACGATCCGCTCGCCGACGCCGAAGAGCTCAAGGCCACCGCCGAGAGCTACGGCATTGGCGGCGTGTGCCTGCTCGGAGATGTTCTGGCGTTCGGTCACAACAGTCACGAGCACCAAATCAATCAGATCAACAGTTCCACGATAGCCATCGTCCAGAACTGGCCGGACTTCTTCAAGGGCATGTGCTTCCTGAATCCATCGCACGGCCTGGCGTTCATCAAGGAAGAAATCCAGCGCTGCATCGTGGCCGAGGGTTTCGTCGGTATCAAGTTGGAAGTTGACGTGAACGCCCGCGACGATCGCCTGGACCCCATAATGGAAGAAGCCCAACGTTTGGACGTTCCGGTTCTCCATCACGCATGGTACAAGTCAACCGGCAAGACCGGACAGGAGTCCGACCCGTCCGATATCGCCCACCTCGCCAGGCGGTTCCCCGGTGTGAGCATAATAATGGCACACCTTACGCCCTGCGGTATTCGCGGAATGCTGGATATCCAGGAATGCGAGAATGTGTACGTTGACTCATCCGGCGCCCAGCCGGTGGCGGGCTCGGTGGAGGATGCACTGCGCATACTCGGCCCTCAGCGAATACTATATGGTTCAGACGCTCCAGAACGCGGATTCGCATCGCAACTTGGGCGAATATTCGGCGCAGACATGAGCACACACGAACGCGAAATGCTATTGGCAAAGAACGCTGAAAGGCTCCTGAATTGGAATCTCTGATTGATGCAAATTGCTGGCTGGGAAACTGGCCGTTCCAAACCTTCGCCCACAACAGCGCAGCGGGGCTCTCGCAACACCTGGCCAACGAAGAAATCAATACAGCACTGGTATCAGCCACCGAAACAATACTTCACCCCGACCCGGATATGTTCAACGATCTGCTGATAAACCAGGTCGAGGACTACCCCCTGCTTAAACCGGTGCCCGTGGTCAATCCTACGCTGGCTAACTGGAAGACCAGCATGGCGATATATGCCTCAACCGACAATGTGCACACCATCCGCATTCTGCCGAATTACCACAACTACTCCCTGACCCTTCCGGCTGTTCGTGAACTGATGATGATTCTCGCCGAACTGTCCATGCCGCTAATGATACAGATGCGAATGGAAGATGAGCGTTCGCAGTATCCCCTCATGCAGGTTGCGGGCGTCAGTTGTGACGAGGTGATCGAACTGGCGGAACGCTTCCCTGATGTTTCTATCATCTGCCTGGGCGCATATTTCAACGAAGCAATCGGTCTGCTCCTGAACAGTTGGAATGTCTACGTCGATATCTCTTTCATCGACAGAATGAACACTCTTACCAGCCTGCTTGAGCGAACCACCCACGATCGAATAGTTTTCGGATCGCACACGCCCTTCTTATACACGAGATCAGCGGTCCTGAAAGCAGACACGGACGCCATCCTTCCGGATGCCGCCCGCGCCATTACTTCAGAAAATATCAGCCTACTGCTCAGTGGCGAACGCCCATAGACACTGACGTCCATGCCTGCACGCTACTTCTTCGCAAGTTTTCGGCATTCGGCTTCGCAGCGTTTCATCTTCTTCGCAAAATCCTCGAACCGTGACACGCGGCTTCGCTTCATCCAGTGACGCTTCAAGTCAGCCGTTATCCTGCTCGTTGCGGCCGCAAGCTTCAACAGTTCCTTCGAGCTCACACTGTCGCCGCGGCGAATAGCCTGGGCCGTGAGAATGCGCCCAGCCGCAAACACATCCATTCTCGCCGCAAGGCGATATTCACTCAACGTCTGCACATCAAAGGCGTCCAGGCCCTTGGGCGCATCTGGCCAGATGCTCTCGTTGCCCAGTGAATCCACTACCGCCCTGGCACCATCAGGATTCACGAAGCTGATCGGAGCGTCTTTCTGCTTGCCGGCGTCAACCAGCGGCTCGTAGATTCCATGATACGTGCCACTGCAGTAGAAGTCCTTGAACCCCTCGCTGCCGGCGAGAACTGCGACTTCACCAAGTGTCTTGATGGCGCTGGACAGTTTTGTATTCTTCTGATCGAACATGCTCTCGCAGAAAAGCTGCGTGAATGCCTTGTCATCAACATTCTTGTGACACCAACCGTGGGCCGCCCCGTGTGCGAACCCGTGCATGCTAACGCCAAGCGTGTTCCTGTGCCCGCCATCGCCCCAGTCAGTGTTCAGCAGGCCCTCGGCCCCACGTTTCACGCCTTCGGCGGCAAAGCTCGAAACATTGCCCATGGCGTTTCGCAAACGCGTACCGTGCGTTACCCACCCGCCCGTCCCCGGGCAGACCACTATCGGATAACCTGCGTCCTGAATCTCCTTGGTGCGTCCCATACGCTCGCCGCGATCCTCGTATTCCCAGTTCAGCATCACCACATCCTTGGGGATCTGCTTGAGCATTTCGGGATGCTCCAGCACGATGTCGGCCCAGATATTCAGCCGCTTTCCGTGCTTCTGGCAGAGACCATGCAACTTCACCACGTGTTCGGCAAATACCTTGCCTATGCCCAGCTTCTCCGCACGTTTCTTGCTGCGTCCCTTGCCCAGCTCCCACGTCTCGTCACAGCACGCGTTGAAATCGTCGGCCTCGTGCAGCGGCAGAAGCTCGTCGTAGAGATCGCTCATAAGCTTGATCGAACCGGGATCACCGGGACACAGCGTGGTTCCGCCTACCCACCCGTGCGTGCCGGGAAGCTCGCCGAGGTGCCTGTAGGGCTTCAGTTTCAGGATATGCTCCAGATGCCCGAAACTCGCCAGCGATCCGACCAGACGCACATGATGCTTCTTGCAGTGCTCCTGGATTTCAAGGATGTCGGCAGCACTGAACGGACTGTATCCTCGCCCAACGAGCGGATGCTTGGCGAACTTGAATACGTTTTCGATATAGAGCTGAAGCTCATTGAGCTTCCAGTGTGCAAGACGATCGACGAGATCCTTGACGGTCTGAACGGTCGGCACCTTGCCGCGGCTGCAATCGTGATATATGCCCCGGCGGACAAATTGCGGCGAATCGTCGATAACCGCCGCAGGCAGCTTGCGACCGTGAATCCGCAGCAGGTCTCGCAGCGTCTGGACACCGTAATACACACCGGCGTCGGCCGAGGCTAGAATCTCGATGCCATCCGGGGAAATCGTCAGGCGATAGGCTTCGGTGCCCTTGATTGCCTTGCTGCGTGTGATCCTGACCGCCGCGGGGCTGACCACATCCTGCACGCACCTGCACGACACCTGTGCATATTTCTTCACATCACGCTGAAGCTGCCCCAGAGCAAGCGTATCGGCCGAACGCGCCGACGCAAGCACGCAAGCCGCCGGCCAGTTGAACGTACCCGAACCAGCTTTGCACTTGCGAACGGGGATCAGCAGTTTGTCTGTCTTAATGGGCATACCACACACCTTCCAAATAGGCTCTCTAACCGACGCGGACAAGACGATATATCCGCAACAGGCAGAACTCTAACCCCCCACCGCATCCCAGTCAAGACATCACAATACACTTTGATCCATTTCCAAAACCGCGTATGCGCCTGCCAGGGAGCTACCCCGAGAATATGATCGATAGTACCGCCGAAAATACCATACCGCGATTGACTGCCGACGCGAACACAACCATAAGATCCCGCATGTTGCCGTTACTGTCGTTGCCGTCCGCCCCGAAGGGGCCGAGGCAGTTGGCCGGGGGTATAAGACCCGCAGGATCGCGGCCCCCGGATCCCAGACACACATAGCCTCCCCGAAAATCCCTGAAACACTCAGTCCAGCGCCTTGATGCGTTTTCGCAGCCGCTCGGCGAACTGGTCAGCCGTGACGTGATTGCCTTTGAGCACGGACTCGCTGATGTCCGTCCAGTTGTCGGCGATGGATATTCTGTCGTCCTTGATATTGCTCAGTTCTTCCAGCAGCTTGGTCATACTTCGCTTGCTGCTGCGGCTGTACTTGGGTATCCACACCGCCCGCATACCATTGTCCCGGTATGCCTGAGCATCGGTCAGGCGGTCGCCCACTCCGAACTCCACGTTCGAAAAAGTCTCTTTCAGCGTCGCCAGCCTGCTCGCCTTGAACTTGTGGCTGGATTTGAGCGTCTGCAGCGAAGTGGCGAAAAACAGCGGACCGGCCGGATACTTGTGCTTTGCAAGCCATTTCCTGCTCGCACGAGTCAGGTCGTGAGGCCGGTGTGTAACGTAGATGATCGTATACTTCCTGGCGATTTGCTTCAGCACCGTCGGCGAGCCGGCCATCGGCTTGACCTTGTTAATTATCACCATGGCAATGTTGCCGTCGGCTACTGTATAGTCCAGATCGACAACCACGAATGGAGCATTCTTCTTGCGCACGCAAACGAGAAAGAACGTCGGCTTCATTTCGAGCAGTTCGTAGTCCTTCTCGCGCGAGACCCGTTCTATACGTGCTTGCAGCTCATACATCCCCACGCCCGGCGGACGCCACGTGCAGCTTGCCCAGCCTTTCGGACCGGTGATAGCTGTCCCCACCCGCTTGCCCTTGTGGAAGAAACCTATCGTCAACCCCTCAATCTTCTTCCTTACCGACGTCACCTTCTTCACACGCGCAGACATCTCAGCCGCCTTGCCGGGCAAAGAAAGAACATCCTCCGCGAAAAAGATGCACCCCTCTTCGCTACCGG
>CBDUQP010000117.1:0-10582 GCA_965369385.1 uncultured Phycisphaerales bacterium | reverse complement strand
GAACGTGCCTGCGGTTACTATCACCGCCATGCATGCGAGCTGCGACACCTTTCGGCCGGGATCGCACATCTGCACGCCAACCACACCCCCGTCTTGGCGGATTATCTCCGTGACCTCGCCGGCGATAATCTCCAGACCGTCAACCCGCGAAAGCTCGGCCTGCACCCAGCGTTCATATGCGTGACGATCGCTCTGGCAGCGAGGCCCCCAAACGGCGGGCCCCTTGGAACTGTTCAGCATGCGGAACTGGATTCCCGTCGCATCGGCGGCAAGACCCATCACGCCACCCATGGCGTCGATCTCGCGAACTATCTGCCCCTTGCCCACCCCGCCTATAGCGGGATTGCAGGACATGGCGGCGATATTACCGGGATTGAGCGTAACAAGTGCAGTTCTTTTGCCAAGGCGCGCACAAGCGGCGGCCGCTTCCACGCCAGCATGCCCACCCCCCACCACAACTATCTCAAAATCACGCATAGGGAGACATTCTACACAAGTCTAAAGGAATCTTCACAAATGCTTCCGCCCTCACGCGAGGCGAACAGGAATAATACTGAGCGGCCGCAGGTCACAAAACTACCGGTCGTGCCCCAAGAGCTTGGCATTCGACAAACACCTATCTCCGCTTGGTCCACGCCAGAATCGGAAGGAAGATGAAAGGCAAACATGCCGCTCCAACGCCGAGCATTGGGCTCCTTCCGCGTTTTTTCGCAATGCTTATGAATACCTTTATGAGAATGATCACATTCACCGAAGGCACAAAGAGAAGAATTGTCTGCACGGTAGACATCCGCGCAGCCCTGGCGAGCACAACAAGGTTATAGAACGGGACAAACACAGACCAGCCCGGCTCGCCCAAATCTTCAAGAATCCTCTGCAAGGGAAGGATTGACAACCCCACCATAACACCACACAACAGACCAATAGCATGATTAGGATTAAATGGCATATCGTCCGGAAAGTCCCATCTACGAGAACATGGCGTCGATAAACTCTTCGGGATTGAACGGTTCGACATCTTCGTATGTCTCGCCGAGGCCCACAAACTTCACCGGCAGATTAACCTCGTTGCGGATCGCCACAACAATACCACCCTTGGCAGTTCCATCCAGCTTGGCCAGGAAGATACCGGTCACGTCAATGGCTTCGCCGAACGCCTTTGCCTGATTGATCGCGTTCTGCCCGGTCGTAGCGTCCAGAACCAGGAGCACTTCATGCGGGGCACCGGGAATCTTGCGGGCGACAACATCGCGAATCTTCGTCAGCTCGCGCATCAGGTTATCCTGCGTGTGAAGCCTGCCGGCTGTGTCTACCAGCAACACGTCGGCCTTGCGGGCAAGGGCTGCGTCGCATGCATCGAAGACAACCGACGCCGGATCGCTGCCGCTGCCAGTGATAATATCCACACCGATGCGATCTGCCCAGATATTGAGCTGCTCAACGGCTGCGGCGCGGAAGGTGTCGGCGGCGGCCAGGCAGACAACCTTGCCTTCCTGCTTGAACAGGTATGCGAGCTTGGCAACGGAGGTGGTCTTGCCGCATCCGTTGATGCCGGCGACAAGAATAACGGTCGGCGGCGCATCTGCGAAATGGACCTCCCTATCGCATTCAGGCCAGTATGACTTCAATTCTTCTTTCAGGAATTCGAGTGCTTCATCGCCCTTCTGGATGCGTTTTTCGCGGTAGGCTTCCTGGAGGTCTTCCACTATTCGCATGGCGGTAGCTACGCCGATATCTGCCTGGATGAGCATTTCTTCCAGCTCTTCGAGGATATCTTCGTTCAGTGCGCGGCCTACCAGCAGCGACTTCAGCGAGCCGACAAACATCTGGCGTGTCCGGTTGAGCCCGGCTGCCAGTTTTTCAATTGCTTTGCGAAACAACGCCATGTTGGGTTTCCTTGGATCGGCAGAGCGAGGCGCGCTGCCCGATGAGACAATAGCCCTAGTCGGTATGGACGCCGTCTGCCTGAAGTTCTTTGAGGATGGCATCGAGCACACCATTAACAAAGCGCGGACTCTCGGCGGTGGAGAATTCCTTGGCAAGCTTTATAGCTTCGGAGATCACCACTCTGGCCTGAACCGCGCCGGTGAGCAGTTCGTGAACCGCCAGGCGAAGTATGCCCCGGTCGACCAAAGCCAGGCGATTCAGCTCCCAATGGCGACAATGGTTCTTCAGGAACGTGTCGCATTGTTCGATATTCTTGAAGGCAGCCAACATCAATTCGCGCGCTGCATAAATTACTTCAACCGGTTCTTTGCAGTCACCAATGAAGTCCTTTGCCGGTTCGATTGCGACCGGACCCTGCACGTCGAGGCAGCACAGGCCCTGTAACGCAAGTCTTCTGACGGGATGATGCTTCTTCAATATTCTTACTCGCCGGAAGGTATCTGGGCAAGAAGATTGGCCATCTCAATGGCAGCCAACGCAGCATCGGCACCCTTGTTCCCAGCCTTCGTGCCGGCCCGTTCTATGGCCTGTTCTATCGAATCGCATGTGAGCACGCCGAATATGCAAGGGACGTCGGTCTCCATGGAGGCCATCGCTACACCCTTTGCCACTTCCGAGCAGATATACTGGTAGTGATCCGTTCCGCCGCGGATAACCGCACCGAGGCAGATCACGCCGGCATACTTCCCGCTGGCGGCAAGACGCCTGGCGACCAGGGGAATCTCGAAAGCTCCCGGTGCCCAGACAGCTTCAATGCTGTCGTCGCTGACACCGTGACGTTGCAACGTGTCAATCGCGCCGCCCAACAGCTTGCCTGTTATGAACTCGTTGAAACGACTGACCAGAATGGCGAACTTAGCGCCAGCCGGTGCCGTCAATTTTCCTTGGTATTCTTTCATACCGGTGACTCCTTCGTCATATACGCCAAAGCGGAAGTATACTCCCGATCCGTGGAGATTGGCAAGCTTGTGATTGGTGCTCAGTATCGCGCAGGGCGCAAATCGCTACGTTTCGCGCGATTCCAATGCACATCAATGGCGAAGAAATCTGCGAGTACTCGCACCCGCTAATGCCGCCGGGACGAACAATTACGGCTGAAATGCCAGATATGTAAGCAGGAAGACCAGTTGGGTCAGGAACGAGTCCGCAAGAAGCACCGAACGCGTAAGCCCACCGGACCGGCGAGCCATAATGATTCCAAAAATCACCGAACTACAAGCTGTTACAATCGGGATTATCAGCTCCGCACCGGTCCCCAGATAATGGAAATACGCCAAATTCCACAGAAACAACAACGCCATGCATACCGCAGTACACAACGGTCCACACCCGCGTGCCAGGCCCCTCACTGCTTCGCCGGTGATATCGCAGGGCTTGCAGAACTGCGGAAGAGCAAGCATCGCCCAACTGCCCCATACGGGCATCAACACAAGCACCCTGTACATTTTCGCGTCCATCCTGAGCCATCTGACAGATTCGGGCAGAACAAACTCCGCGCGATACCAATCGGGCTTGAGGCACACGAAGCAGATAACCGCTACCGCGCCAAGCAGAGCGGAAATCGTGGTCTGCCATGTTGGGTCTTTCCCCCCAGCTATCCTCGCCAGCCCAGCCACACCCTTACGCATCGGCCAGGCAAGCCACAGAATACAGGACATCAGTGCGGGCATTACAAGCAAACCATAGTCACCAAACACCTGCCACGCCACACCCCAAACCGCCGAAAGCAGCACACCAGTTATCACGCCAATTGCCATCAATCCCAGCCACGCGAGGCCGAATCTTGACGCAGGCTGAACCGCGAGCATGGCGTCATCGGCAACCAGAAACATATATGCCGGTCTGGAGACCAACCATCGATAGCCTCCTTGGATAAAATGCTTCATAAGTTCTTTCCGTGCGAAATCAGCCGGTTCGGTGAATCACGGGGCTAAGAGCGTTGCGACGACCAATCTGGCGAGGACAGGGAAACAATCCTCACCACGCTAAATGCACTACGGGAGCGCCGGTTTCTGTGTGCGAAGCAGTGCAGCGGCCAGGTCAGCCACGATTGGGCTCTTATCCTTTGCGAAACGCTCCAGTGCCCGCTTCTGCGATCCAGGTACGTGGGTTCCCAGCAATTCAACAATGCGCACCCTCACGATAGGGCTCTTGTCATTCAGCACAGCACCAAACAGTCCCACAATATCGTCATCCAGTTTCACTCGCAGTAGCAATGCCAGCATCTCTGCCCGAACCACATCTGACGGGTCGGTGAGTGCCTGCTTGCACAGCAATACCAGTACGCTACGATCAACCGCCTTCGCCAGCTTCCTGGGCAGGATCACTCTGCCGGCATCTATGAGATCGGAAAATGCCAGCAACGCCCCAACCTTGCGCGTGCCCGAGACCCGAGTGCGAAGATCCTTGGCCAGCAGATCGGTCATTATCAGCCTCAGTGCGTAGGTGTAGGCCTCCTGCCGACTCTTGTATTGTGTTCGATCAATCCCCGCCAGCAGATCTCGCCGCACTATCTCCACAGGAAGCGGGATGATCTTGTTCAAAACATCCCCCACGGCTCGGCGCGGGGCGGCGGCCGCGAGTTTCGCACTGATTTTCAGGCGAATCGTATCCAGGGGTCTGGAGTTCAACCATACAGACAGGTCACCAACGTCCACTCGCACCTTCTGCTTCACCAACTCGCCGGGGCGAAGAGCCCTTGGGCACGCAAAAGTAAGGGTGGCAATATTGTAAAACGGTTCATCACGGCCGTTGACATTCACCGAAAACGTCAGCGCCGGAGTCAGCATCGAACCTCGTCCGAAATAGATGATCGCCTTCGATGTATTTCGCAATTGAGCTTCCAACTCTACAGGCCTGCAAGGATCAACCTGGGCACTTACCGGACTGATGGTAATCGCCAGCGACTCCTCCGGCACCAAGGCAATCTTGAGCACTTCATCCGGAAATTTCCTGATAAGACCCGCCACTTCCACTGCCCCCTCAGCGGGATGCAGCCGAACCTTCCAGCGACGTGCAAGCTCACACAAGCGACGCCCGGCGAGCCCCTGCCTGTCGAGTTTCAGACCGGCATGAATGGCCTTACTACCGCGATCGGAATCGCCCTTGCGATAGTAGTGCTCCGCGATAACCCATGCCGCAAGGGGATCGGTCTTGGCTGCTTTTTCGACGGTTGCTTCGCCAACGCGGGAAATTGCCGCCTGCCCGGTCATAACCTGTGCCATTGCCAGCAGATTAGCGGCGCTATCGGCATCTGCGACAACGGCTTTGCGTACATATTCTATCGCCTTGTCGCTGTCACGCCTGACCGCAAGGTGGTACCACGCCAGATCAACGGCTGCGGTTTGCGAAATCCGCAGATCAGTGCCACCAATCATGATTGCGACCTCGCCGGAATACTTCTCCGCAAGGACCTGGTCTTCGGCGGCCAGTGCTGCTTCGACCAGCATCACCTTGAGTGGCAGGCTGGTTGCGTAACGCAGAGCGAGCGGAGCAAACTTTGTCAGTGCACGCCGGTAATACCCAGCGTTTAGGCAGGCATTGCAATACTGCACGACAAAATCATGCCCCACGGCCTGTGACAATCCCATCTTGTCATTTACTTTCCATGCATAGTCAAACATTTCCAGCGACTGACTATAAAGGCCCATCTCCCCCAGCATCTGGGCGAGTTCCGCCGCCAGAGCGACGTTACGGGGATTGTTTGCCAACATCGCCAATTGCGTCATCGCCACATCCGCTCGGGATGGTTTGTCAAGCAGAGAGAGATTTCCCGCAAGAGCCTCGGGCAGGTTCGAGTCCAGCTTCAGGGCCTGGCTGTAGGCTAATTGGGCTTCGATTTTCAGGCCTTGTCCGTGCAAAATCTCGGCCAGTCGCACAAGAGCGTATGCACGCAGAGGCTTTTTCGCCGTCTCGTCGCTGGCAAACTTGCGAAGATATGCAATTCGATTTGAAGAGCGTTGAAATTGCGTCTGCTTCGAATCAAGCCAACGCACGCCAAGCAGGTAATCATCGGGGACCTGTCCAAGCCACGCGGTAAGTACCTCCAGTTCAGGTTCGGGCTTGTCCTGGCTGGCATAGATGAATGCCAATGCCCGACAAGCTTCGGGATCTCCAGTGACAACGCCGTTTGCCAACCTCGCAATCGCCACCAGCCTCGCCGCACGAGCGGGAACATCGGGACTACCGTACAGCAAATCATGGATCGAGCGATTGAGACCATCGGCGGCCAGGCGATCGGCAACCCTAATGTCGCCAATCGCCTGAAACCCCGTAAATAGGGTCAGACAGCAAATCAAAACTGATGCCGTAAACCTGAGTTTCATGCACTTCTCCTGCTCCGTCACCCAACCCACATCGGGACTGCCGGCAGGTTGCCGCCCAACGTTTCACGTGTGACAAAGCACTATTCTATCTGATCGGTGCCGGTGCCGGTGTTACGCTCATCGGTATGATCTCGCCATTACGACGAACGAGCAACACCACGCTTCCCTCAGGAGAATCCTTGAGGGCTGCTTCCACGACCTCACGCACGCGAGCAACGCTCTTGACAGACTTGTTGTTCACTGTGGTTATCAGATCACCGCTGCGAATGCCCACCACAGCCGCCGAGCTGCGCGGCGCAACGTACGCTGCGATCACACCGTCAACATCGGCTTCCGGGCCTGTGGCCGTAATACGATCCATAGCAACCTTGTCCCTGACCACCACGCCCAATCGCGGCGCAACGTACTTGTCAGCTTCATAGGCCTGGGTCGGTATCTTGCCAAGCTTCAACGGGACAGTCATATTCTTGTCTTCCCGCCGTATATTGAGGTTCACGGTCGCACCGGCACCGGCGATTTCAAGCTGCAACCCAAACCACATTGCAGTCAATTTCGCAGAACCAAGGCGCTTAAGATCCTTTCCGTCGATCCCGATTACCAGATCGCCTTCCTTGAGACCAGCAGCAGCGGCCGGCCCCTTGGGAAACACCCTACCGACCTCCACTGCGGCTTTATCTATACCGTAAGTGGCAATTGTAGAATCCGTGACAGCTTGGAACCCATTCACTCCGGCCCATGCTCTGCGGGTTGGTGATTCGGGATTCGGCATCTTCAGTATGGCGTGAGCAAAAGTGGAAACCGGATAGAAGTAATTGCTTGCCTCATTGGACTGAAGATAGACCCTGGTGGCTTGGCGCCCTGGCGATTGCATCGTATGTGAAGACTGTATCTGGCGGGCGACCAGGCCTATTGCCTGCCCCTTCATATTGAACACGACCGAACAGGACGAGCCCAACGTTCCACCAGTAACACGGTAAAGCTTCTCCGGTATGCTTGCATTAGTCGCGATGCGGGCGACACCTACCACAGGTTGGGCACCTGCGGTGATACTGGTGATATTCACCGAAACCACCGGCTGACCATATGTCAGCTTGACGTTGGGCTGGAATTTTATCTTGGGCCAATCAACCTTGTCGACAGTGCGAACGAAGCCAAACCCCAACGAATTCTCAACACCCATCAGTTCGGCTTTGAATTCCTTGCCCTTGATCCCACTCTGAATGATTCTGAAATTAGACAGGTCCTTTCTCCTCAGGCGAGACGAAAGCGAAACCGTCAGGAAAACGCTACGTCCCTTGGAATCCTGCTGAATGCAGACTGCCGCGGCCCCCAGCTCCCTGGGCTTATCCATTACGGTATGGGTGTATTTTAGGTAGGCGAAGGCCGGCGCCGCCTTTTTCGCAATCGCCGCTATCCCCATATTCTTGCCCTGCGCCTGAACACCGGACACCACCATCAACGCAACTATTAACGTGACGAAAATTCGCTTCTTCATCTTGATTCCTTTCCGAATCCTGTATCAAATTCTTGATCCAATTATGAATGGCACACATGCTTGGCAGCAATTGGCGATAGCATCACACCAGTTCGGGCTGACCAAGCAGACAGCCAAATCAGAACCGCCCGGCCGCGCAAAACACAGCCAGCGCCAGGCAAGCTCAATCCTGATATCGCCAAGATTGCCCTAAGTTCGCCACAAAAATGGCTTTGAAAGTGCGATCCACATCAAATAACCCATCACGAGCGCCGCTAGAAAAGCCAAGACCGCATATCCTTCAGCAACTCTTCATGGGCCGCAAACCACCACTGTTCGTCATGCCAGTCCCGAAATATGCCCCACAAATGAGATTTCCGCCACATTCGACGCAAAACCCCAACTCTGTGACAGAAACAACTTCAGGCAATGGCCTGCAAGGCAGGCAAGAATCTGCGGATGTCCAAAACTTCCGCGCTCTGCGAGCTTGCGGCTTCGCCTATGGCTTCGTCGTCACAAGTCGACGTGACAAGTCAGCTTCGCCATTACAAAGCTCTACAGGAGCTTTGTAATCTCGTTGCTCTTATCTACGAGTACAACCTGGGGTTTGTTCTCACGAGCTTCCTGCTCGGACATATATCCGAACGACATGATGATAACTTCGTCTCCCTCGTTAACGAGACGTGCCGCCGCACCGTTGATGCATATAACTCCGCTACCAGGCTGACCTTCAATCACATAGGTCTCAAACCGGGCACCATCTGTCATATCAGCCACCAACACCAGTTCACCGACCAGCAATCCCGAAGCTTCCATCAAATTCTTGTCAATAGTGATGGATCCCACGTAATCGATAACGGCTTCGGTCACCGTCGCACGGTGAATCTTCGACTTCATAATCTTGAGTAACACGACACATTCTCCTCAATTCGCAATATCGCGAACTGCAAAATCGCTAATTCCCTGTCGGGTTGGACTGCCATTTTATTGCTCGGCTCAGCCAACTTCCACAACCATATTATCAATCAGCCTCGCATTGGCAAATTTAACTGCTATCGCCACCAGAACACTATTGCCAATAGTGCCCACATCGGCCAGGTCCTGCGAGTCGACGATTTCCACATAGTCAATCTCACCATCTGGTGCATTATTGCCCAGATATGCACGCACAGCGAGTTTCACCTGCCCCCCGTCGCGGCTGCCGCCTGAAATCATATCGGCCGCCATCTTGAGCGAACCGTGCAAACCGCAAGCCTGCTGCCTATGCCCGGCCGACAGATACCTGTTCCGCGTACTCATCGCCAGCCCATCGGCCTCTCGCACAATTGGGCAGGTCCTGATCTCCACCGGAAAATCCAGATCCCTGACCATCTGCCTTATTATCGCCGCCTGCTGGTAGTCTTTCTCTCCGAAAAACGCCATATCGGGCGACACGATATTGAACAACTTGCTCACCACGGTACAAACGCCCGCAAAATGCGTGGGCCTGCTCCGCCCGCAGAGCCCATCGCCAAGTCGCCCAACGCTCACGTTGGTCAGCCCGCCTTCGCCCGGGCCATACATTGTCTCAACATCCGGCATGAATACCAGGTTCACCTCGCGACTTTCACACGCGGCGATATCTTCTTCGGGCGTGGAGGGATACTTGCTCAGATCCTCTCCGGGCGTAAACTGTGTGGGGTTCAGGAATATGCTCACCACCACATAGTCACACGCCTTGCAGGCCGCGTCTATCAAGCTGAAGTGCCCATCGTGAAGCCCGCCCATAGTAGGCACAAACCCGACACGCTTGCCTGCCAAACGGGCCTCGCGCACCGCGCTGCGAACATCATTTATTGTGTTTACAGTCTGCATTGTCCTGCTCAAACTCCTTCGCCAACAGCCGCCAGCTCCGCCTGCACGCGGATAAACAGTTCATCAAATACCGACCCCTCGCGGAAGTCGCTCTGGCCGGTATTCAATCTCATAACGCCACAACCTACCTCGCCCTCAATGCAATTGTAGGCCACACGCATGGATGCCAGGAACGCCGGCGTCATGGAACTCTCGTATCCCCTGCCGCGATCCGCGATACGATCCACAAGCGTGTCAACAGGAGCGTCCAGGCATATCACCAGATCCGGCGGAACAACAAGGCTACCCAGCCTGCCTGCCACCTGACAGTAGACGTCATACTCCTCTGGGGACAGTTTTTCCACCGCGTATATGCGATCCTGACAGAATCCGTAATCGCTGACGACAATGCGATCATCACGCAAGGCAGCCGCTGACAACTGCGAGACACGCGACAGCAGGAACTGCAACTGTGCCGGAAGACACGCCTCGCCCGAGCCTTGGTAGGAATCGGCCAGGAATGGGTTGCCCTCGAAATCCTCACAGATAAGCCTCGCGGGCAATTTTTCCGATAGCAGGCGAGCCAGTGTCGTCTTGCCCACCGCGGGTGGACCTATGATGCTGATCAATTGCGTCATCCACGCTCCGTCTGTCTGAGTTCTTCACGCATTCTTACGACAATCTTCAAGCAATTCCGCGACAGTCTTGCCCAACTTCGGGTGCATCGCACCAGGCGATATCTCGGCAAGGGGCTCCAGCACAAACAGCCGCTCGTGCATCCTCGGATGCGGAATCACCAATTGAGGATCGTCCAGAACCGCATCCTCGATCAATAGAATGTCCAGATCACACGTCCGGGAGCCCCACCGCTGCTCCTGGGCGCGATCTCGCCCAAGGGTATCCTCAATTTCGCCAAGACGCTCAAGCAACTCATGAGGCTCAAGCACCGTCGCCAGCTCGGCCGCCGCGTTCAGGTAATCCGACTGCCCCGCCGGTCCGCCGA
>CBDUQP010000116.1:0-10684 GCA_965369385.1 uncultured Phycisphaerales bacterium | reverse complement strand
CGCAACTGACACCACCTGCCTCCGGCAGGCAGGTGGCGACCCACGATACGGCTGTGTGTCGCCATGCCACCCGAACCCTTCTGTATAATGTTTCCAGACACGGCACTAGGTTCTCTTACTGCCTCTTCCGCCAGCGGAGATTCCCTTGAGCATCATCGACAGTTCATCAGGATTCGACGCCACTTCATATGCGACCTGCGGGTCTATAAGTTCGTCTTCGATGAGATTGAAAAGGCTCGCCGTAAACGTATGCATTCCTTCCAGCTCCGCTCCGCGAATAACTTCCGTAAGTTCCTCGTCTCGCCCTTCGGCGATCAGGTTGCGAACATGCGGGGTCATCATGAGAACTTCCGTTGCGGGTACTCGCTCCACGCCATCGGCAATACTCGGCAAAAGCTGCTGGCAGACAATCGCACGAAGGTTGAACCCAAGCGACGTACGAATACGATCGCGATTTTCCACGGGGAACAAATCCAGCACCCTGCCAATCGTCTGGGCCGCCCCTGACGCGTGCAACGTTGCAAAAACAAGGTGACCGGTCTCTGCCACGTGCAAAGCTGCCTGGAACGTCTCGTAATCTCGCAGCTCGCCAATGAGCACAACGTCCGGGTCTTCACGCAACAGGTATCTGATGGCCTCTTCGAAATTATCCACGTCTATGCCGATTTCACGTTGGCTTATGAGCGATTTCTTGCTCTCGTAAAGATATTCGATGGGGTCTTCGAGCGTGATAATATGGCAGGCACGGGTCTGATTGATGTACTCGATCATTCCCGAGATCGTCGTGGTCTTTCCGCCGCCTGTAGGCCCGGAAAGCAATACCAGCCCCTGGTGCCCCTTGGCAATCTGCGTTACGACCGGAGGAAGATGCAACTCTTCGATCGTCGGGATTCCCTTGGTTACGCGGCGAACAGCCATCGCGTGCTTACCGCGTTGCAGGAAAACGTTTATGCGGAAGCGATCCGAACCGGGCAACTCGTACGCAATGTCAACACTACCGTGATCGTGGAACCATGCGAGATGATCCTCGGTCATCAGCTCTTCGGACATCTCGGCGATATCTTGGCTCGAAATCGGTTCCGACTGCACTGCCCGTATTGACCCGCGAATCCGAACGTGTGCACGCATGTCAGGCTTCAGATGCAGATCCGAAGCGTCCGCCTTCACCATCGCCTTGAAGTAACGCGACAACTTGGGCAAGGGTCTTCCGCCTACCGACTCGACAGTGTCTTGCGTCTGGTCCGAATTCTCTGTTGCCAAAACCTGGCCTCCTGTCAATCAGCTACCTGACGAAACCGTATCGCCGGTAAGACGCACAGTCACGCCACGATCCGCAAGATACTGCTTCGTCTCGGGAACGCTGTGGGTCCCAAAGTGAAATATACTCGCCGCCAAAGCCGCATCGGCCTTGCCCGCGGTGAGCACCTCGTATATGTGCTCCGGGTTACCCGCGCCACCGGACGCGATCACCGGTATCGTAACAGCCTCTGCCACCGCACGCGTCTGCTCAATACAGTAACCTTCCTGCGTACCGTCGGCGTCCATCACAGTCAGCAATATCTCACCCGCGCCGCGACGCTCGACCTCACGGGCCCACTCGACAGAATCAAGCCCGGTGGGAACCCTTCCGCCGTTTACAAAAATCTCCCAACGCTCGCTTCCGTCTTCGTCCACTATCCGCTTGGGATCAATCGCTACCACAACACACTGCGAACCAAACCTGCGAGCTGCTGCCGTGATCAGTTCCGGATCACGGACGGCTGCGGAGTTTATCGATACCTTGTCCGCGCCAGCTTGCAGCAGGTTGCTTATGTCTTCAAGCGTTCTCACGCCGCCGCCAACGGTTAGCGGCATGAACACCTGCTCGGCCGTCTCGCGAACGATATCGAGAATGATATCCCGCTGCTCGTGGCTGGCGGTTATGTCCAGAAATACCAGTTCGTCGGCACCTTCTTTTTCGTAGCGCCGGGAAATCTCAACAGGATCGCCCGCGTCGCGGAGATTCAGAAAGTTAACACCCTTGACGACACGTCCGCACTCAACATCCAGACACGGTATTATTCGCTTGGCCAGCATCTTCTATACACCAGTAATCACGTAATCAAAAAGGGCTTCGGGAGGCATAACACCTTCGTGGCGGGCACGGAAGAACTACCGCCATAAAGGCATCTTACGTCACTCGGCGATAGCGAAGCGAGTATTCTAACCTGTTGCCCCCCCGCAGGCAATGGTCTAGAAATCCCCCGCCGAACCAATCATCCTCAAAACTAGGGACGGTGCCCTATTAAATTTAGATTATTCCTATTTAAATAGGGCACCGTCCCTAATTTAAGGAGATATTGCACTAACATACTGTGTATTCAGCATTTATATATCCGATCGCCGAATTCGTTGCCGATCATCGTCCCGACACATCCACAGACCCCAAGCGAGATCTGCGAAAATATCGCAAAACGTCTGGAGATTGCCCTGCCCATCATGAAGCCGGACATGAACTATGCGTTGGTATGCAGGCTGTCGCGAAGTGTCGGGCCTCGGCGGTCATGACGGGCACGCTCCACGAGCAACCAGACCATAAAACCGACCCAGAGAACCATCGCCGCCACGAGTACCACCGGAAGGGATATTCCGCTGACCTTTTCGGCTATCGTTTGCCCACTAATACTGAGCGGGACACTATGCGGAGAAAACGCCGCCCAGCCCACAAGCACAGCCCCCGCTGCCGCCATCGACATCTGGCAACTGGAACAGACCCACGCCCATGAAATGCTTATTTTTTGGCGGCTTGAGAACACTACCAGCAGGAGGCTACCCACCATCCACGCCAAACCGACCAGATCGATAAGTACGCCGAAATCTACGAACATAATCTTCACATTCTGCGTAAAATTCGACACTACGAGCTGGTGGTCCCGCTGGAGAGTGTGGATGAGGTCCTGAATAAGTGTGCGGCTTGTGCCAGCGACCATTGCCCACACAAGGTAGGCCATCCCGGCAAACGCCAAAGCCAACCCCGAATCCAAACGTGATGTCCTTCGCAAGCGTCCTAGCATGGCATTATTACACCCGACATGAAGCCCCGCGTCAAAACCTATTTCGCCAAGGCCACGCAAAGTGCACAAGCAAACCGCAAATTCTTATCCACAATACCCACAAACACCTTTAACCGTGCCAACGCCGACACTAACCGCCTCCAACCGACCGTCTGGCGATCAGGCTTCACGCATGAATATGAGAACGAACACTTCCGACTCACCAAATGTGCTCGAGGGAAGCGATGCAGTGGTCAAACGCCAGCCATCCCGCCCTTCGGGCTCCCTTCGCAGCGGAATATCATGAACAAACGTACCGGGATAGGAAAACGAAAAGTGACAACTTTAAATCAGGACTTGACAACTAACCGGCGGTAACCGAAAAGTCCTGTTATGTCCGCAACGATGGCCGGGGTGAACCAGCCGTCAATATGTCCCGCTCTACAGTCCGCACAGGAACTGAAAAACTTCATCGTTGTAGTTGGGCAGTGCTTCGTGGCCGAAGTCCGGGAAGATCGTGGTGGACTTCTTCGACTGGATCTTGTTGTAGGCTGCGTACTGCGTTGACGGCGGGCATATCGTGTCCATCAGGCCCACGCCCATCATCACCTCCGCCTTGATACGGGGTGCAAGATGCTGAACGTCGACATAACCCAACTGCGTGAATATCGCATCCTCACGTTCGTGCTTCGGATCGAAGTTCCTGAAGTAGTCCTTCAGCTCCTGATATGCACCCACGGCCAGGTCCATCTCCCAAACACGTTTGTAATCGCAAAGGAACGGGAACGCGGGAGCAGCCAGCTTCACACGCGGCTCGATCGCAACGCAAGCAAGCGTCAGACCGCCGCCCTGGCTTCCGCCGGTAGCGCCCACGCGGGTGGCGTCAACTTCAGGCATATCCATCACGATCTTCGTCAGTTGAGCGGTATCAAGATACATGTCACGAAGAAGCATCTTCTCCGGCAAACCGTCCAGACCACGGATGAAATGGCCATGAAGGGTATTGCCCAGATGCCCGCCAACGTCTTCGCTCTTTCCGCCCTGTCCGCGGCAGTCCATAGCGGCCACCGTATATCCCATGGCTGCATATCCCAACTTGGAAGTCCACTCACCGCAGTGTCCTGAATATCCGTGGAACATGACAACCGCCGGAGCGGGCTTGGCGATATTCTTCGGCTTCAACAGCTTGGAGTATATGCGTGCGCCGCCAACGCCGGTGTAGTACATGTCATAGCAGTCGGCGAACGGAACCTGGAATTCCGACAGCGTCAGCTTAACGTCTGGATCTATCGCCTGCATCTCGGCGATGGATTTGTCCCAGTATTCATCGAAGTCGGCGGGACGTGGATTGCGGCCTTCGTACTTCTGTAATTCGTCCAACGGCATATCAACTAGCGGCATCAGTAATCTCCTGAAATAATGCGATCAGCAGCGGCAGAAACCTGCACGCGCGTCTACCACAAACACGGTCGAAACACTTTATTACCAGACTGGAGGAAAGATGGCCAGAGCAAAACGGGGACCATGCTTCGCCCGCCACGGCGGACAGGCTCTGCGAGCTTCGCAGGGTAAACTGCAGCGATGTTGGACTGTCCCAATCCTGTTCGGCACTCGTATTGCAGTGGGTTTGTTTGTGGTAGAACCACTTCGCAGCTTTCGGAGAATTACCTATTGCGCCATGAGCTGTGATGTGTTTTGATGTCTGTCGATGGCTGAAAAAAAAGCGGGACGCCTACTGGTGTAATCCGTAGACATCCCGCATTCTCCCCTGTTTCATTGCCTGTCGGCATCGCCGGCCAGAAAAACGCACCATCGCCGGACGGCAACCTGTCGGTCACAGCAGGCAGGCAAGAACGCGCAAGCGTCATATCTGCCGATACGCCCGTCCTAAAATCATTCCCAGGCGAATTTTTGGCCGGTTAGGCTGGTGAAGGCTTCGATGTACTTTGCGCGGGTGTTTTGTACTACTTCGGTGGGCAGCGGCGGTGCTGGCGGCTGGCGATCGAACTTGATCTTGTCCAGATAATCCCGAACGAACTGCTTATCGAATGACGGCTGGCCTTTCCCGGGTTTGTACCCTTCGGCCGGCCAGAATCGTGATGAATCGGGCGTGAGCACTTCATCGATGAGCATGAGTTCGCCATCTTCATCGTGGCCCCACTCAAACTTGGTATCTGCAAGAATGATTCCGCGCTCGGCTGCGTATTCGGCGGCCTTCTTGTAGACTGCGATAGAGCGATCTCGAAGTTGCTCCATTGTCTCGGTGCCAACCAGATCGCAACCTTCTTCGAAGGTCATGTTCTCGTCATGTCCTTCTTCGGCTTTGGTGGTCGGGGTGAAGATCGGTTCGGGCAATTTCGAGGCTTCTTTGAGCTTGGTGGGCAGCTCGATACCGCAAATGGTCCCGCTCTTCTTGTATTCCCGCCATCCGCCACCGGCGAGGTACCCACGAACGATGCATTCTATGGGAACGACCTTGGCCTTCTTGCAGAGCATGAAGCGGCCTTCGAGTTCTTCCTCGCCCTGCAGCTCTTCGGGAAGATCTTTCATGTCGACCGAAAGCAGATGGTTGGCAGTGACATCCTTGAGGAAGTCAAACCAGAACGCACTTATCTGCGTAAGGACCCGTCCCTTGTCGGGAATGCCATTGGGCATAACAACGTCGTAGGCACTTATGCGATCCGTAGCCACCATCAGCAGCGAATCCGACAGGTCATAGAGATCGCGAACCTTGCCGCTGCGTTTCGGGCGATTGCCCACGGATGTCGTCAGTAATGCAGTAGATTTCATTTGTATCCTTCTATCCTAAAACAACTCAACCTGCAAGCATCGCCACCTGTCCAAGATGGTCAAAGACGCGGCCCCGCAGCCCTCCGCAAGCCCGGAAGCTATATTCCAACACGTCAGCTACCCCCGTGTCAAGCATGCAAAGATGGAGTCTGCTACGGCATTTGCGCAACTGTTCTGGAATTGCCTTCCTTGAAGCCTTCTTACATCGCTGCGGTTGGTAAGATACCCCATTTCAAGCAATACTGCGGGGCATGTAGTATTGGCAAGGACACGGAAGTTCGCCGGGCGAATCCCACGGCTTGGCAGCCCCGTATTTCCCATTTGCCTAAGCATGCCTGTAGCAAGGGTTTTGGCCTGCGTCCGGCGTGCGCGTGGTACGTAAACCGTGTATCCACGGGCGGATCGCCTCCTGGCTGCATCCGCGTGGATGCTCACGAAAAGGTCCGCACCCACCCTGGCTGCGAAACCCACGCGGCCGTTAAGCGAGACGAACTTATCGCCTGATCTGGTCATCCGCACGTCAACACCCCTGCTCTGAAGCAATTTACGCACTTTCAGGGCGACCGCAAGGTTGAGATCCTTCTCGCGAACACCGCCGATTCCGATAGCGCCTGTGTCCTTTCCGCCATGTCCCGGATCCAGCACCACAACGCCAAAGCTGCTGGCTGTTGAGAAGGAAACCCGCGGGCTGGTATGCGAAGAAGCGGAGGCGTAAACCTGGCGGTCCCACAGGGAAGGTTCTTCCGACACCGTCATGGCTGCGCACGCCCGGCTGATCAGATGAGCAGGCACGAATACCATGCCATCTCGCTCGACTATGCTACCGGAAGTGGAAAGGAGCTTGCCATTGATGTATGTATCGCCGGCATGACCGACCAACAGCATGATGCTATTGTGCCCATCAGAGAGATTGGCACTCTCGGGGCTGACGGATTCGACCTGCATCCCGAGCTCTGTCGCCATGCGATTAACGCTGACATAACCCGCCGGAGCATCCAGTTCGCTTTGTCCGCCGGTATTGAATTGGGATTCGTCACAGCCGGCCAGCATTCCTGCAATAAGCAGCATACAAGCCGGAACAAGGATACGAACGGTCTTACCTGGACCCACAGAACACCTCTATAAACCGCAGTCAAACAGTAACTTCAAAAGAAATCCCACTTCGCCTGGCCACAGCAGGATATTCTCCAGACCCTTCGAAGGACAATACCCGATGCGATACTCTGTCTGACGTATCGCTATTCCTTCATCTCAAAGCGCACGTCGGTCTTGAAGGCTTCGTCGAAGGCAAACACTTCGCGGAAGTCCTCCAAACTGTCGTCTTCAGTCTTGCGCATCATACCGCTATCCACCAGCAGATAGACCATATTGCCGAAATCCAGCGTGCTGGTCAGATTCCACTTCGACAGCACGGTGCGGGCCAGATTGCCCCATCGTATCTTCGCCAAATCGCGAAGAGCGCCGCACAACTGCGGACCTGTCACGTGGCGAGTGTCGCCAGCGTCTTCACCCGGATTATCGCCACCGTAGGCATCGTCTACCGCATATGACAAACCATCATGCAGGAACGCGAACGCCTCCATCGGATAGCGACCGTCTTGGCGGATAACCTCATCCATCGATTTTTGAACGTCTTCAGTCATTACTGTTTCCTCGGGAACAGCCCCTCACCTTGGCATACTTGCGTACCTGCCGCAAGCCCGCCCCACTCGGCCTGCGAGCCCAGCGTCTCGTCCGACACCGTAACACCTAACTGCTGCAATCCCAACACCGCAGTCTCCGGCATAATCGGCGTCAGATGAAGAAATATTATCCGAACCGCCTCGGCGCAAGTGTACAGTATAGTACCCAGTTTTTCACGTTGATCGGGATCTTTCGCCAATTTGAACGGCGCGGTCACATCGATATATCGGTTTGTCGCTGCCGCCAAAGCCAGAACCTTATCAATATATGTATCGAATCCGCACACCTCCATCGCGCCTACTGCTGAATCGCGAAGATCCGCAGCCGCGGTCAGAACGGGCTGCTCCTCGTCACCGGTGGGCCCGGAAGCAGGAATCTCATCATCGAAGTACTTGCCGATCATCTTAACCGTGCGGCTGAGAAGGTTACCCAGGCTATTGGCTAGCTCCGTGTTATACCGTAGCTTAAGCGCATCGTGGCTGAAATCGCCATCTGAACCGAAATTCACCGCACGCAGCAGGAAGTAACGATACACATCTCGCGAATACTCCTGGCATATCTCCCGGATCATATCGCACGACACGAAGTTACCCAGGCTCTTGGACATCTTCTTGCCTTCAGAAGTCCACCACCCGTGGGCAAATACGGTTTTAGGCAGCGGCTGGCCAAGCGCGAGCAGCATGCAGGGCCAGTAAACCGTGTGGAACCACAGAATATCCTTACCGATCAGATGAACATCGCACGGCCAGTAGTCCACGTTCTTACCGTCATACTCGTCGCCCACTTCAGGCCAGCCCAATGCGGTATAGTAATTACTCAGCGCGTCGATCCACACATAAACGCTGTGTTCAGGATCATTAGGCATTGGGATGCCCCATCCGCCGAGCTTTTCCGCGGCCCGCGAGATGCAGAGATCTTCCACGCCCTGCTTGAGCTTGCTGGTTACTTCGTTTCGCCTCGCAGTCGGCTGGATGAACTCGGGGTGATCCTCAATATACTTCTGAAGAACCGGGATCCACTTTGCCAGGCGGAAGAAGTAGTTCTCTTCGCTGTAACGCACTAGCGGCTTGCCGTTGATGGCGCTGCAATAATCGTTCTCACGCGCGGTAGACTCGGTCACAAACTCTTCCTGACCTTCATCGTACAGGCCTTCGTAGCGCCCGAGGTATATCTCATCCTTGGCGACGAGTTCCTCGATAATCTTCTGCACTCGTGCTTCGTGGCGAGGGTGGCTGGTGCGGATGAAATCATCGTTAGTGATGTTCAGGTCTTTCCACAGTTCCTCGAAATGCACAACCACCTGATCTGCGAGTTCCTGCGGGGTTATTCCCTTCTCGGCCGCCGCCTTGACGATCTTTATGCCATGCTCGTCGGTTCCGGTGAGGAAACGAACGTCGCGTCCGTCTGCGCGGAAGAACCTCGCCAGCACGTCGGCGGCAATCGTAGTATACGAATGGCCGATGTGCGGGACATCGTTAACGTAGTAAATGGGCGTAGTAACGTAGAATGTTTTGCTCATGATGCCTGAACCGTCCTGACACTGAATTCAACCAAGCTGCCACACCGGCGGCTTGATCAACTGTCTGTTTTCTCAAATTTGATGATCTCCTGCAAGGTTTCTCGCAGGGAATACTTCGGTGCGTACCCGGTAAGTCCGGCGATTTTAGAAAGATCGGGCTTCCTGGTCATCATATCGTCAAAGGGCCTTCCGTACGCTTCCTCATAGCTGAGGTGGACTTTCCGGCTGGCCGAGCCCGTCAGCTCGATCACCATATCCGCCAGATCGTTCATGCTCACCAGCTCTGTGTTGCCGACGTTTATCACCTCGCCGCTAGCCGCCTCGCAGCTCATCAACGCTCCCAGAGCCCCGACAATGTCATGAACATTGCTGAAACACCGCGACTGTTCGCCCGTGCCGTATATCTGGATATCTTCACCGGCGAGTGCCCATTTTACGAACCTGGGAACCACCATACCGTAACTGCCTGACTGCCTCGGGCCGATAGTATTGAAGAACCTGCACACGATGGCTTCCAGGCCGAATTCGTCGTGATACGCCAACGCCAGGAACTCATCCACCATCTTGCTGCATGCGTAACTCCAGCGCGTATAACGCGTGGAACCCAGCGTGGTGTCGTCATCCTCGCTGAACGGTATTTTCGTGTTCTTTCCGTAAACTTCACTCGTCGAAGCTATCAGTATCCGCTTGCCAAGCCTGTTGGCCAGCCCCATTACCACTTCCGAACCGTGAATGTTCGTCTCTATCGTCTGGACCGGATGATCCACTATCAACTGCACACCAACCGCTGCGGCCAGGTGAAATACCATATCACAGCTTTCCACAAGCGGCAGGACAGCCGATTCATCGAGCACAGAACCCAAGACAAACTCAAATCGCGGATTGTTCCGCAGAACCGATATATTCTCAGCCGAACCGGTAGACAGATCATCCAACGCCACAACACGGTGGCCGCCAGCTACCATCGCCTCGCAAAGATGCGAACCAATAAACCCGGCCCCACCGGTAACAAGCAAGTTCATCCCAGACTCCGTAAGCACTAATACTCGCGCCAAAAGCTCAGAAACACCACATCGCACAGAGGATAGTTTCTCCGGCCCCATCTTACAACCGCGAAGCACCCGCCACCCAGGGCAATCGCATCTAATCAGAGGATTTCGGACTCACGAATCTCGTCATGCTTCTCTATGGGTTGCGCCCTGCCCTGCCCTGCGCGTCGACAGAGCATGTCTTCCATCGAACGGGAGTCTCGCCAGCAACCAATTTCTGACTAAAAATGCTTGTGCGGATCCCCAGAAAACCCGGCCGATCTCACACCCATTGCCCCCGCATATTGCGTGATTCGCAATGGTGCAAAAAGGTGCAAATTGGTGCACGAATGCCATCTTGTGCACCTTTTTTGAGCGTTGACAATCGGCCGTTAATTGCCAATCCTACCAGCCGTTAGCCATGATTCACAATTACAATGGGCGTCGCATGTGCATCATTTGCAAAATTCGCTGTTTTCGTAGCGTTTTGGCGTGTCGGCCGGGAGTTTTTCGCGATTCTTCTTTCGCTTTCATCCACAAATTTCCACAATTCCCCGCATCAGAACCAGCCCCACCGGTCAGTATATTAATATATGACTGCGCGTAGTGGCAATCCCCATGCCGCAAGCCAG
>CBDUQP010000115.1:0-11020 GCA_965369385.1 uncultured Phycisphaerales bacterium | reverse complement strand
ACATTGCATCCTAATGGTTCGCTGTGGGCAAAATTGGCTTCTTCAACAGCCCCACAGTCCCAATTTTCGCTGCCGCATACCGGCGGGGACATGTATAAGAAGCTTCGCCGCAGGCGAAGCGCACATACGTGTCCCCCTCCGCGACCAAAGACGCAACATCGCCCGCATCGCGAATGCACAAATCGCCCTGCCGCATACTGACGGGTGGCATTTCCCCGCATTTCCCCCACGACGATTGTCCGAGGCTGCTCTGGAGGCCCTTAAGAGAAAAGGGGTCAGGAACCTTTTTTAACTTCTCTTTTGCCTATATTTCCAGCACATAAAAGGTTCCTGACCCCTTTGTGCCCAAATGTGAAGTCGCCCCCGGTTTCGCGGTCAAAGACGCCATGACGCGCCGCCCGCCCGCAGCGCGAATGCACGAATCCCCCTGCCGCATTCCAGCGGGGACATGTCCGCCTGCGGTAGCAGTCGGCCGTGTCCCCCTCCACGATCAAAGACGCTCTGCCGCACCATCGTCCGTAGCGCGGCCGTACGAAGAATCCGGAGGAAGCGAAAGAGAGAATTGATCAGTAACCGTCCCGCCTTTTTCCGCTTATCGCAGGCAGCCGGAACGACGCACGCTTGAGTGCAGGCTCGCGACTAGAACTTGTATCCGGTTTCCGCAGCCTTTTGGACTATCGTTGCGCAGGCCAGGGCGTCGGATAGGGCTTCGTGGTGGTTTAGTTCTATTCCCAGGTGATCGCAGACTACGTTCAGCTTTGCGCATTTGAGTTGCCAGTGCTTCTTGGCCAGTTTGACGGTGCAGAGAAACTCCTGCTCCGGCGGCTTGATGCCGTGCGTCTTGCAACACTTGAGCAGCACTGACTTGTCAAATCTCGCATTGTGCGCGGCGATGAAGTCTGCGCCCTCCAGCAGCGGCGAAAGCTCATCCCACACCGCATCGAACAAGGGAGCATCTTTGACATCGTCAGCTGACAGGCCATGGACGTTCTGTGTGAATTCTTTCAGAAAATAGGTCTGGGGATTTATGAGATGACATTCTCTGGCAACAATTTCACCACCGGTAATCTTCACCAAACCAACCGCACAAGCAGAATCGCCACTCTTATTGGGAGTCTCGAAATCCAATGCTACAAAATTAAGATTCTTCATCAGTATACTCTTCTCGATTCTTCAACGCTGGCGAATTCACATTTGAACCAGCAATCCCATATGGTCTTGCCGGCGGCAACAACAGGGCCTCTTGTCGTTACCGCCGGCCTCGGTCGCAGTGCGTTCCTACCCATCAGTATCATGAATATGCGGAACATCAATCAAACCAAGCCTGACTCTCGTATCCGGTGACAGAAGGCCAACCTTGGGGAACAACCACTCCACAAGTGCCTCGCCATCAACTGTTCCCACATCCTTCACGGATGCATGCTCTTGGACCTTGCTGGAAATCTTGCCGCTCGTGATGAGCACAAGCCTGTGGTCAGGAAACTTCTCCGGGAACACATCTTTGATCCTGTCCAGTTGCTCAATCCCCCAATCCCCGGTATGTCCATCATGGTGTTTGACTTGGATCAAGAAAGACTCGTCGTCACCAAGATAATTGGTTCTGGTTGCCTCTATATCTGCATCAGCAAAATCAGGAAAACACTTCTTGTCCAAGATATTCGCATCAAAACCATCTATCGTAAGCAGTTCTTTCACCAGTTTCTCCAACCCAACTCCCCCACCTCCCAGATTCGTACGTCCCTCCCTGATATTTGCCAGCAATTTGCCCTTCGCTGTCTCTGCATGTTGCTCTGTTGCTGAAAGAACATCAGAATCCCATGTGTAGGCATGTCCGTCCTCCAATTGCGTGACAATCTTCTCAATATCTGTGGCGAACACGCCAATGTCAGCAATGGTCTGTCGAATCTTGCATCGCGCCTGAAGCCGAGTAGCCAACTGACTCCGTGGAACAAGGATCACCTTCCCATTCCTGTCCATGAAAAATGTCACTCGTCTTTGATTTGATCCAAGGTAATAGGTACCCGGATCATATGTCTCCTCATCTTCGGCCCTGGCAATGGCTACAGCTCCCCATGTAGGAACCAGTATTATGTCCCCCTTCTTAATCCCCTTGAATCTCCTCACCTGATTTGCTCTTCTACCAATCCCGTAGTCCTTATCAATAGCCTTAATCAGTTCTTCCACATCCGCATAATCGCTGAAATTGTGATCATCCCAGCCTACGCCTATTACGTCTTTTTCAAACGGTATTTGCCGACAACTGCGTACAAGATGGTAATTCGTCCCAGACACCATAAGATTCTCCTCATTGCTCAAAGATAGCGAAGCAAAGCTTCTAGTTGATTCTCAAGACAAGAACAAACACAAGCACAGTGCCGCATGTCGCTGGCTTCTCTTTGCCATGATTACTTCATGACCTGGCCTTGCACACCCAACTTCACTGTGCAGACTTCTATTAGTACCCATATGAACACGATTACTATCGGGATGATCAGCCAGCTTAGGAACAGCGTTATCAAAAGCTGGGCTGTTGCCTGGCCGGTGCGTCCCGCGTAGAAATTGTGAATCCCAAGATGCCCCAGAAAGATGCCCAGCAGGACATACGCGAGCCGGCTTTTCCTGCGGCTTGTCCCTCTCACGTAACTTGGACTACAACCGCATCTTACGCATATCACGGCCTGTTGCAAGATTTCATTTCCACAATGCCTGCAAAACAATTGTCAGCCCTCCATATCCATATCCGTGTACGGGAATTCCAACTGCTCTGAACCATCTTGCCGCTCATCGCCGCAAATGCTGATTCCATTGTTCTCGGCCCATGTTCTTATCGCTTCACGAGTCATCGGCGAGACGCTCGCACCATCAGTGCCCACCATCTCGCCGAGCGTATACATACGGCCGGAGTGCATGCCTCTACGAGTGACCTCCACAGTGCAGCGTTCCATGCCCAGCTGCGAAGTCACGGAGAACAGAAAGCATTCCTCGTCGGCAACTCTGTTATTCCTTATATGGTCGTCTACAAAATAGCTGTGCATCTCCAGTGCCTCACGAAGTAACTGGCGGCCGCTGTGAATGTGCTCAATCACGCCAGGGACATCCGCGAACGGAGACATGGGGAACTCCTGATGTCGCATAGCCGCCACGTTTTCCAATCTCATCAGCGTCCATATTGAGCGGTGCCACTGATCAAGCTCACCTGGGGTATCGAATACCTTGTCCCAGGGCATGCCCGCACATGTCAGCAGCCGGCGTCCCGTTCTGAGCATGTGGCAATACGGTGGAGCAGCCGGCCGTTCCACTGACGTCAGATCCCGCAGGAAACCATCGGTAACACTCTGCAACAATCTCTCCTCGGCGAATATATGGATACAGTCTGCGCCTATGCTCTCGGCTTGGTTGAATCGCTCAAGGCTCTCCGGACTTCTCAAGCTCGAACGCAATCCCTTAAAAGCATCCAAATCGCAACCGCCGGGAGTGATCTTCTGAAAGCCCGGCAAGGCTTTGGCGGGAATGTTTACGGATGAAAGAATCTCGTCGTCCGGCATGACTGCCGTTTGACGTATTGCGTCGGTGAAGCTTTCGATATCGCATTTACCGCGGGCCTTGTCCACAATATACACAACCATAACGGCCATCATCGGAGCCCAGAGCAGCAGCGTCCGAAACTCCCCCACGCGCTGAGCGAGCCAGATCATCAGAAAGGGTCTGGCTGTATCCGGCATGTCGGCGACGATACCCCACAATTCCTCGCCGATAACGCCCTGCAGCCACCGCAAACCGCAAAGGGAACGATCTCGCTGCCTATGGTTATCATCATCACAGAACGGCCCCCAGTTCAGGAGGACCTGCATTGCCTGCGAAGAGAAGTCCACATGGCGAGGGTCAATAGGCGCCCATTGTGGGAAATCACGGTCCAGCGTGAAGCGATTCAGCTGGATTGGGGGCCCGGTGACCTGGAACATCACATTATCACCACCAAAATAGCGACACCCGTCGCCCACGGCTGTTGGGAACATTTCCGGAGCAAATTCGATCATGTCCATGGAGTCTATTCCCAAATGATGACGACTTTCTCGATTTCGTCGCTTCACAGCATCAAAGAATTCCCGCATGCGAAGCCGCTCAAAATGCTCTTCCGCGATCTTCATTATCTGAGTCCTGTCGGGCGGACTCACCATCAGGGCATCGTCAATCATATTGGCACCTCTAATATCTCTCCTGCTCCTGCTGGATGACCTGTCCAGCGACTCCAGAAATCTCTCTATGGTGGTCATAACAACACCTCTTCCAGTACGGCTCATCTCAGCAACTGCCTCAACGTCATCCAAACTGCTACTTCAGCAACTTCCCTTCGGCATCTCTGAAACTGCCGCAGACGATTATCAGGAGATCAATTAGCGGCCAGATGCCGAAGAACCCCAGCGTGAGAAGTGTCGCGATACCACTGCCCACCTTGCCCACATAGAAACGGTGAACGCCCAACACCCCGAAGAAGAGGCACAGCAACAGTGCAACCAGCTTGCTCTTTTCACTCTTGGCGCCCGTCGCTCCGCTCTCGTTCATCGGTAAGCCACATCCGGGGCACGCCACGGCCTGCTCAGCCACTTCTTTCCCACAATTCGTGCAAAACATGTTCAATCTCCCAAAGTAAGCGTTTCATGAAGCCCAATCCCGATGGATTGATTCCTCTTCTGCTGAACCCAATGCTACCACAGTCACTTGACATCTTTTGTCGCGTGACAAATAATATGTGGAGTCCTGGAGTATCCTTGTGGTACTTCGTTACAAATTACGGGAGACAATTATGAATGCAGCTCAATTACGGAACTTCGTGGACATCGTGATGGCATTGAAGGGAACGAGAGGCGGCTTGACGTATAATGAGATCATGGAGCTGTCAGGAACCGGATGCGCAAGAACGGTTGAACGGCACGTGAAGGTTATCAAAGAGTTCTTTGGGACCGATTTCACGGAAGTGCCCAATAGCGATAATTACAAGATCAAGAAGTTCAAGCTTTCGACGATAGATTTGAAGAGCCTTGTGAATTTCGCCGCCGAAGAACTGGTTGAACTCGGAAATGCCATTGAAGCTCTTGAGAACAAGAACCACAAGGTGGGAGCTCACACCCTTACGATCCTTCTGGGCAAATTGATGGCCGTCAGCCGCAAACAATCGATGGTGGAAAGCGATTTGGGCTTTCTTGCTAAATCAGAGATTGTCGTGGAACAACCATCGGTGAGAGCTCCGATCAATCGTGACATTTTCAATCTGCTCCGACGTGCAATACTCGAAGAGCTGGAAGTCCAAATAGCGTACAGAAAACTCTACACGAATGACGTGACCACTTCCAAAGTGCTTCCATACGGTTTCATCTACGGTAAACGCAACTATCTCGTAGCCTCTAAACACCACGGAGATATGAGACAATACGCCTTGGCGAATATCAGTTCGGTGGAACTTCTGGACTACAGTGAATGTCGCGATGAGGATTTCGACCTGAAGGAATACGCCTCGCGATCGATCGGCATCTTCCAGGGAGACACAGCCGACGTGGTGCTTCGATTCACAGAGACGGCCAAGGAGGACGCCAGGAACTTCCACTTCCATCACAGCCAGGAATTCGAGGAACTCGACGACGGCCGCCTGGAAGTGCGGCTGACGGCATCGGGCATGCGCGAACTGTGCTACCATCTGTTCACATGGAGCGGCCACGTGGAAATCGTCTCGCCTGAAAGCCTGCGTACGAAATACAAGGACATCCTCAACGAAGCCCTGCAAAGTGTGGAGTGAGGATGCCGGAAGCATCCGAGATACAACCAACTGGGCGCAGTCATATATCTATATACTGACCACGGCTGCGGATTCGGACGCAGGAGATTCCGGCATTTTGGCGGAGAAATGAAAAAAAACCGCGACAAAACTCGAAAACCGTTGCGAAAATTGTTTTTTTGCAAATGGTGCACGTGTGACGTCCATTCTAATTGTGAATCATGGCTAACGGCTGGCGCAATTAGCAATTAACGGCCGATTTTCACAACTCCACAATGTTGCACAAGATGCTATTCATGTAACTTTTTGCAACTTTTTGCACAAATGCGAATTACGCAATATCCCACGCTGCCATGCTTGTGCGGCCGGCCGAGGTTTCGTGGCAATCCGTAACACTTGGGTCCGCAACAGTCCAATCCGCCATGGATAACCCATCGCACTCGGTTTGCAGGTGTTAGAATTAGGGCTGGCATTATCGGTTTGTGTCGGTTATCCTCTCGCGTTCGATTGTCAGGGGCAACGCAGCCGCGGCCGCGTGCAGAGAAGACAACCCCATGCAGGACATCCCAACCAAGATAGTGCTCAACGAGAAGACCCTCGCATGGCCGGCCGCCTGCAAAGTGATTAAGCGGGGAACTTCATCCGAGGCAATCGTCGCTGCCGGCGGATTGCTACTGAAGGCCGCGATTCACGCCGATGCCCTTCTGCTGCACATTCAACCCAATTACGTGAACGGGCAGCGTACGTACCACTACAATATGAAGCTACCTGCCGATTCGGTGCCCATGAGCGGCAGCATAAACCCGTCGGGATCGATGAGCCTGATTTTCGGCCCGGAGGCATTGGACCACCCCCCGCTGCCCCTGCGACATGCATGCATATCCGTAGCCCGGGCACTGGTGGAAGGCGGCCTGGACGAGCGATACGCGTTGGAGCCCATCAGCCAAATGGCGCTGCGAGAAGTAGAAGCCTTCGAAGCACCCCCCACCACAATAGGCGAACTGGCAGCATCTGCCATCATACCCGGTGAAGAATAGACCCGAACCTGTCATTCGCGGCCGGGGCTTTTCACGAATCGGCCAGAATTGGCAACCTTCGCGCATGAAAAAACCCCTGCTTTAACACAGGGGCCTTTTCGGACGCTGGGGATCAAGGATTCGAACCTTGACTAAATGAGCCAGAGTCAATCGTGCTACCGTTACACTAATCCCCAGTATCGATAACATCCGCGCCCGGCAAGCCGGACGGCACAACTGACGAGTTGCACAGTCTATCCAAGCCGGTGGAAAAGTCAAGAATATTTGCCCCCAGGATACTCACCAAACACCTGTGTCCACCTTTGGCGCATAAGGACAGGCAAAGGGCTCTCCTCCGACACCCCTTGCCTGCTATAGACTATCGCCATTCAGCGATCTTTGGCATGTTACGCCTGATTTCTATGCAACTGCGGTCAGATTGCTGGCTGTTCCCCAGCTGCCGAGCGAAACGTGCTCGAATTCCAGACCAAGCTGGTATCCATCACGCTTGTCCGAGCGAACCCTGCGAACCGTTGCATACACACGACGGTCCCCATCGCCATCCTGCCTGGGCATGCACAATATCACCCGCTGGCCAGGATAGTACGCCAAGTCACTCACTGCACCCAAACCGCTGCGAGAAGAGTCCACAGTGTGAATCCTGTCTATTACGTCACCTTCATGAGGATCCAACCTGACGCAGCGGACACCCAACTGAAGCATTGTCCTGGGGTGTCGGCGACGTTCCATCTGCTGCTCGTTTGATTCGCATTCAAATGTATACATTGGCTATATTCCCTTAGTTGCCTAGTTTACCTATTTTCACATTCAATATCGGGATATTCCTGCCTTTAGTTAAGGGCTTTTTTCATATTTATGGGTCTATCACTTCTCTGAACACCCAAAAACCTTCCCTGACAGGCAGTTGCAAGCTGTAAATAGGCCGACCAGAAACATATAATACCGCCAGTGACCAACTCCTCCCACAACAACGGCCTCGTCGTCCTCGCCGGTGCCGGGCCGGGCAGAGCGTCCCTCGCCAGCGCCGCGACGCTCAACTGGCTAAGACGCGCACAGGTGGTAATCCACGACAAACTCATCGATCGCAGCCTCCTTTCCGCTTGCCACGCGGATACCGAGATTATCGATGTTGGTAAATCCGCTTCAAAACACACCTTACCGCAAGAACAAATTAATCGCCTGCTCGTCGACAAATGTAACGAAAACAAGATAGTCGTGCGTCTCAAGGGCGGCGACCCATTCATCTTCGGCCGCGGGGGCGAGGAAGCACTCGCGCTGACCCAGGCTGACTGCCCTTATGTAGTATTGCCCGGAATCACCGCAGCGGCAGCGGCCGGCGCATATGCCGGAATCCCACTGACTGACAGACGCCTGGCCTCCACCGTCACCTTCGTCACCGGCCACGAGGACCCCACCAAGGATACCTCAACCATCAACTATGATGCTCTGGGCAGGCTCGGAACGCTGGTTTTCTACATGGGCGTTGGGAATTTGCCACAAATCGCCAGCAAACTCATCGCTTCCGGCAAAGATCCCCAAACACCCACTGCCGTCGTCGCCAACGCAGCGGCCACCAATCAGCAAACCATAACAGCAACACTTGCCACAATCGCCGACGCCGCATCGGCTGCCGCCATCGCACCACCCGCAATCGTCATCGTGGGCGATGTGGTATCCCTCAGAGAGCAATTGCAGTGGTACGAAAAACAGAAGCTGTTCGGGCAGACCGTTATCGTCACGCGGACCCGCACGCAGGCGTCCGCCCTTTCGCAACGTCTTGAGCAGTTGGGCGCAAGCGTTATCGAGGCACCGACGATAGAAATCGCCCCGCCGGCAGATTACAACGACGTGGACGATGCCTTGTCTCGCCTGCAATCCTACGCGTGGATCGTGTTCACATCCGCCAATGGCGTACTCGCCTTCGTTGGCAGGTGCAAAACGCTCGGGCTTGACGCACGCGCCATTTCCCAATGCAAAATTGCCGCAATAGGCCCAGCCACCGCAGCAGAACTGGATGCATCCTTTATACATGCGAATCTGACAGCCGACGAGTTCACCACCCAGCAGCTCGCCAATGAGCTGGCCGCCCAGGATATCGCGGGCAAACGCATTCTGCTGGCCCGGGCCGATATCGGTTCGCCCGAACTGCCGCAAACACTCGAATCCGCAGGCGCTGACGTAAACGATGTAGCCTTCTACCGCACAACTCAGCCCGAAACGCTCGCACAACCCGCGATAGATGCCCTCGCAGCCGGCGCGGTAGACTGGATCACCTTCACCTCCTCGTCCACCGTAACCAACTTCCTCAAAATGACCGAATCTCTCGATATTGACCTTTCGGCGGCCGCTTCTGGCTCGGGCGCGGCTTCTGCGCTCAAACTGGCAGCTATCGGGCCAGTTACGGGCGATACGCTGCGAGCGGCGGGACTGACGCCGACGGTGCAAGCCGATCCGTACACGATTGACGCCCTCGTCAACGCAATCAGCAACTCACAAGGCTAACCCGGCCAGTCTGGCGACTTCGGCAGCGGCCGCAAAGAACTCTGATGGCAGTGTTGAATCGGGGGCGAAATCAGCGTAATATCTGTGTTTTCCGCCATGCTGGCGGGACTACCGAGACACATTGATTGATACACATGGGCCCAATCGGCCCGCAGGAGCAAAATGCCATGGGCATGACGATCACCGAGAAAATCCTGGCAAAACACGCCGGCAAAGATTCCGTAACGCCGGGCGAGAACATCTGGTGCGATGTAGACGTCCTGATGACTCACGATATCTGCGGGCCGGGCACGATTGGCGTTTTTGAAGAGAACTTCGGCGCGGATGCCAAGGTTTTCGACAGTGAAAAGATCGTCATCATCCCCGATCACTACATATTCACAGCCGACGAGAAGGCCCACCGCAATGTCGATATCCTGCGTGATTTCGTGGCAGCACAGGGCATCAAGCACTATTACGATCCGGACTTCATGATCTCCGGCGTCAACGAGATACCCGATCCGTACGAAAACCCAGCCACCACGAGCTACTGCGGCGTCTGCCATGTAGCCCTGCCCCAAAACGGCCACACCCGCCCGGGTGAACTTCTGCTCGGCACGGACAGCCACACATGCACGCACGGCGCTTTCGGCGAATTCGCCACGGGAATAGGCAATACAGACGCCGGTTTCGTAATGGGCACCGGAAAGCTGTGGCTGAAAGTTCCGTCCACCATGAAGTTCGTCTTCACCGGCGAAATGCCCGCTTACCTCATGGCAAAAGACCTGATCCTGCACACGATCGGCGAAATCGGCGTGGACGGCGCTACGTATCGCTCCATGGAGTTCGCAGGCGAAGCTATCATGAGCCTGAACATCGACGAACGCTGCACAATCTGTAACATGGCCATCGAAGCGGGCGGAAAGAACGGCATAATCGCACCCGACCAGGCAACCGTGGACTATGTATGCCAGCGAACCGGCAAGGACGCTACCACGCTTAACCTGCTGGCCAGCGATGATGACGCCGAATATTTCTCCGTTATGGAGTTTGACGTTTCCAAACTGAACCCGACCGTCGCATGCCCACACTCGCCCGACAAACGCGCCGCGGCCAAGGATCTCGATGTTGAGCTCCAGCGATCCTATATCGGTTCGTGCACCGGCGGAAAGACCACCGACTTCATCGCCGCCGCACATGTGCTCAACGGCAAGAAGGTCGCCATCGACACCTACATCGTCCCGGCCACCGTCGAAGTGGACCAGGATCTCGACCGCTGCATGGTCGAGGGAAAATCGCTGCGTGAGATATTCGCCAACGCCGGATGCAAGATCGGCCCCGCCGGTTGTGCTGCCTGCCTGGGCGGACCGGTAGACACGTTCGGCCGCGCAAACGAGCCGATCAACGTGATTTCGACGACCAACCGCAACTTCCCCGGCCGCATGGGCAGCAAGGAAGCCGGCGTCTACCTCGCCAGCCCGCTGACGGCTGCGGCTTCGGCACTGACGGGCAAGATAACCGATCCACGTGAGTACATCGACTTCGACAAATGCATCGGCCTGCTGTAGCATTCCGCTGAAAACGCGGTCAGACCGCCAATACTATTGACGAATCACGAGCCCGGAACCGCACGTTTCGGGCTCGCTTCAAAAGCAGAACTTGCGAGCAGCAGACGCCCGGCAGAAATCAGGCGGCAGAAAGGTCCTATATGCTGACTGGGCTTATCGTGACC
>CBDUQP010000114.1:0-11187 GCA_965369385.1 uncultured Phycisphaerales bacterium | reverse complement strand
ATCCTCCTATACAAGCCGAACCCCAGACTGGACAGAGACAAGAGAATCCACCTCTCCTGACGGTCGTAAATATCCACACACGCATAGTAGCGGCCGGGCAGCTTCCCCTTCATGTTGACCAATCCAGCCTACAGACTGGCGGCCTTTACCGGCGAACCCAAGAGGCAAGAGACATACGGGATTTCTCCTGACTGCTGCATTTCGTGAGACAAGTAGCCATTTGCTTATCTTGACAAAGCATCCTCAGTTATTAATATATAGGGAGAGTTTGCCAGTGTCGGGATACAGAGATGAAGAAAGACAAGACACAACAAATAGTCGACATATCTCGCAAGAAGGGGCAGGTCTGCGCAAACGACCTTGTTGGTATTGGTGTCAGTAGAACGATGCTGGCGTATCTGGCAAATAGAGGGATTCTGCGCAGAATTGCTCGTGGTGTTTATATAGCCGCTGATCGAATTTCAGAAAACGAGACACTGCAAGCAGTCAGTATTGCCGTGCCACACGGAATAGTTTGTCTGATTTCGGCTCTGCAGTTCCACGAAATCACTACTCAAATGCCCATGGAAACATGGATCGCAGTTGAACGCGATCGGACAATCCCAAAATCGGGGAATATTCCTCTTCGAGTTGTCCAGCTTGGACGAACGTATTTTTCCTGCGGTATTGAGGAACATCAAATTCAAGGTATCAATGTGCGAGTATATTCCCCGGCCAAGACTGTCGTGGACTGTTTCAGATTCCGCAATAAGATTGGCATTGATATCGCCCATGAAGCCCTGAAAGAATCTCTTGCTCAAAACAAAGCGACTGTTGACGAAATCTACCGCTACGCGAAGATCTGCCGCATGCTCAATGTAATGCGTCCCTATCTGGAGATTGTTCGATGAGTGACGTCACTCAATCTATTCACCGGAGGTTACTGAATGTCCGCGACAAAACAGGTGAGCATTTCAATCACCTATTGATACGTTATGGATTGGAGCGGTTATTGTATCGACTCATCGCATCTGGACACGATGACGATTTTGTTCTCAAAGGTGCGATGCTGTTTGCACTTTGGCGAGATGTACCCGGCAGGCCAACCAGAGATATCGACCTATTGGGATTTGGTGATCTGGATCACGAACGATTAAGAAGAGTATTCGCCGATACCTGCACAGTTGAAGTAGTTGACGATGGTCTACGGTTTGACGCTGAATCTATTGTTACCGACAACATTCGAGACCATCAGGAATATAACGGCATTCGTGTTCGACTGCTCGGCTATCTTGGTAACGCCAGAATTGCCGTTCAAGTAGATATTGGCTTTGGCGATGCGGTTACGCCTGAACCGACTCTCATCGAATATCCGACGATTCTTGGTTTTCCTGCACCACAGATACGTGCGTATCATCCAGCCACGGTTGTCGCTGAAAAGTTCCATGCCATGATTGAGCTTGGTATCATGAACTCCCGGCTGAAAGATTTCTACGATGTCTATATTATCCTGCAGCACATGAATATTGATAACACGGAGCTTGCCGAGGCAATCAAAGCAACTTTCCGGCGGCGTCGAACATCACTGCCAAGCCAGTTGCCAGTCGCATTTACCGAGGAGTTTGTCTGCGACGGCAACAAGGAAACACAATGGCAGGCGTTTGTCAAACGTAGCTTATTGACCGATTGTGAGCTTTCTTTCAGCAGAATAGTTGAAAGCATACAACAAAAGCTATGGCCCGTCGTTCTGAGTTTACATAAGAACGATCCACCAAAGCCGCATGTGCAGGCGTAGTCGGCAAGACCATCCTGCTGTACAAACCGAACCCAAAACTCGATAGAGACAAGAGAATCCACCTCTCCTGACGGTCGTAAATATCCACTAACGCTGGCGATACTCCCGAGGTGATATTCTTTTCTTCTTGACGAATCCCGGCGGTGAGCTAGAATAACGTAACAAATCAACCAGTATCGAATATCACCCGAAGCGGCCACGCCGCAAATGGAGGCTCAGGCATGATCCTGAAAACAACAAAACTTGCCACGGTATCTCGCCTCCTGCAGGTGGAAGCCTAAGAGAATCTCGCGAATCGCGTTTTTCTACGTTTCATTGCGATTTCTTACGATTCTGAGCAGACGCAACCAGTTCTGACCGCATAGAACCCGCGCCCACTCTCGGCCGCCCCTTCCGGACCGGCCGCTCCTGATTCCTCCCAAGAGCACCTCCGCCCGCAGTCCAGGCGCGACACCTCCGCACAAAACACGTAGCTACTCCCTATTTGCTTCACGCTGCGCGCACTGAACGGGTGCCCACGCAACTCAGGAGAAAAAAAATGTCAAACGAACAGATTGATCTACGCGCGTTACTCGAAAACGAGAGATTTCCCCTTTCAAACAAGTATGACCCGCAGTGGGTGCTGGATAACCAGATGGGGCCGAACGCCCTTTGGCTGACGGAATGGTTGTGTCGGGACATGGATCTCAAACCTGGCATGCGAGTATTGGACATGGGCTGCGGCAGATGCCTGTCCAGCGTATTTCTCGCACGCGAATTCGGCGTGCAGGTGTGGGCCAATGATTTGTGGATCAGCGCCAACGATAATTGGCAGCGTATCGGCGAAGCCGGCTTGGAAGACCAGATATTCCCCATCCACGCAGAAGCCCACGCGCTGCCATACGCCCATGATTTCTTCGACGCGATTGTCAGCGTGGATTCCTACCACTACTTCGGCACGGACGACCTGTACCTGGACTACTTCCAGAAGTACGTCAAGCCCGGCGGGCAGATCGGAATCGTGGTTCCCGGCCTCGTACAGGATTTCGATGGTCCGGTTCCAGACCATCTGAAAGCTTGGTGGGAGCCCTCGTATTCCAGCTTCCGCACCCCCCAGTGGTGGCGCAGGCACTTGGGGCAAACGGAGCTGCTTGATGATCTCGAAGTCAGCATCATACCCGATGGCTGGCGAGACTGGCTACAACTCGACAATGCCAAGAGCGGAGGAGACACAACAAACCCCAATGACAGTGAAGCAGCCGCACTCCAAGCCGACCAGGGGCGATATCTCGGAATCGTCCAGATCACTGCCAGAAGAGAGGAGAACAAATGAACAGATTACCGGAGAGACTAGACCTGAATCTCCTTGGGATCGATGCGACGGACATTACGCATGTGGAACGCATTCACGAGAAGCACGGAAACCGTCTGTATCGCGTTCGGTGTGATATGCGTTCGGTTGTCATCAAGTGGTTCGGCGACACCAACGAATCAACTGAGATATGCAGCTACGCCCTGCTCAAGGAGCTCGGCATCCCAACGCTGTGTGTCCTCGGACAAAGCCACGATGCGATTGCCATCGAGGATCTGGCTGACAACAAGGACTGGCGTCTGGCTACAGATGCCGATATCGAGCTCCCAGATGTAGGACGAGCCGTTGCTGAGTGGTATCTACGGCTGCACGAAGCCGGAAGAGAGAGGCTCACCGCGTCAACCGATCCGCCCCGTTTCCTTCGGCGTGAAGAAGACGCCCTTGATGCAGACACGATCCTCGCGATTGGCAATACGCTTGGCTTGACACACTTGCATATATGGCGGTTGTGTGCAAACCACATCGAACCGCTCAAGCTGGCCATTGGCTCCCAAACAACAACATTCACCTACAACGATTTCCATTGGAGCAACATGGCCGTCACACGCTTGCAGGTAAAACCGTCGAGCGCCGTCATGTTCGACTTTCACTTGCTGGGCATCGGTATGCCTGCCAGCGATTACCGCAATGTCCTGGGTAGCCTCTGCGGACCGGCAGCGAACACATTCGTGGAGGTTTACGGTCCGCCCGACGAACAAGAGGTATTGCTGGATGCACCAGTCTCTGTTCTGGTGGGACTGAAAGAGGCAACACAGAGGCAGAAGCTTCCCTCATGGGCAGAATATCTGATACAGAGCGCAATCAACGGAGAACTGGAACATAGCCTGCACAAGGCACTGGAGACTGTATGAAATACCCTATAATGCAATGGATATGGCTGATTGACCTCAGGACTGCGGGCCTAGGAGATCGGTTATTGCTATGGCGGGGTCTGGTTGGCGCATCAGGGTTTCGCCTACGAGGATTGCACATGCGCCGGCTGCCGCTACGCGGGCTACGTCTGCTGGCGTCTTGATGCCGGATTCGCTTACTACGGGCATGTCGAGGTCCAATTCGGCAATCAGAGCTGCCGTCGTGCCAAGATCCACTGTGAACGTGATCAGGTCGCGATTATTGATGCCAAGCAGGTTCCGTGGGTTAGCCTTCAGCACGTCATGGACGGACGCCAGCTCTGCGGAATTGTGAACCTCAACCAGGCATGTCATGCCAAGCGAGGCGGCAAGGCCCAGCAATTCGCCTAGCTCGGCCGCCTCCAGCGCAGCCGCTATCAACAGAACCGCATCCGCACCGCATGCCCTGGCCTGATAAATCTGGAGCGGATCGATAATAAAATCCTTGCGGATTATCGGCAAGTCAACGGCCTTGCGGACCTGGCGCAGGAAGTCGAGGCTGCCCTGAAAATAATGCTCATCTGTGAGAACACTAATGGCGTCCGCCCCGCCGGTGGCGTATTGCCTGGCGATGATCGGAGGGTCAAAATCAGGGCGAATTATGCCCGCAGATGGAGACGCCTTCTTCACCTCGGCGATGAGATTGATCGCTCGTCGGGGCGTTTTTGTGAGGGCCTGGTAGAAATCCCGAGCCCTTGGCGCATCGGCAGCCTGGGCCTTGGCATCGGCCATCGAGAGACGTGTGCGCAAGTCAGCCACTTCTTTGTGCTTGGTTTCGAGAATGGTGTGCAATATATTGTTCTGTTTCATGTTATGTTTTCGCTCAGTAAGTAATTACCGCGTCCAGACACGGACGTTAACCGGATAAACTACGATATGTCAAACGTTTTGACGACAGGGACAATTAACGCAGCGGGCATGCTCGCCCAAACCGAGCAGTTGCCCCGTCACATGGTCGCGCTGCTGGCAATAGGCCTATGCGTGCTGAGCGTCTGGATAGTTCGCCGCTCGCTGTATCCGCAGAAGCTCAGTCTGATCGGAAGCCCCGGGCGGCCTAACTCGCTGAATGTCATAATAGCTTATGTCGTGTTGGTTTCGTACATAGCAATAGTACATGTCCTGGTTTGGCTGATCGGTGATGTCGCAAATGGCAAAATAATCGCAAACATCGGCGGTCAGGTGGCGTGTCTCGCCCTCTCATTAACGGTTGCCTGGTCGACCTTCAAGGGCAGAATACGCCGCGGGCTGGGCCTGACGCTGCGTCACTGGAGAATAGACTCGATCCGTGGAGTGGTGGCGTATCTGGCGGTCTTGCCGGTATGCATTGGCCTGCTTTTTCTGACGCAATGGATAGCGGTGCAGATATGCGGACCGATGGAATTCAAAACGCACCCACTGTTGCAGGACGCTAAGAATACCGCGATGGCAGTCAAGGTGATGGCGGTGGTGTCGGCGGTGGTGCTTGCTCCGCTGGCCGAAGAGGTGCTGTTCCGCGGGCTGCTGCAATCTATGGTTCGCAAGTACACAGGCAAACCGTGGATCGCCATCGCCTCTATTACGCTCATATTCGTGCTGGTGCACTGGCCGATGTGGTACACATTTCCATCGCTGGCAGCGCTGTCGATAGTGTTGGGATATAACTACGAAAGAACAGGCCGTCTCACCGCCCCCATCATCACGCACATGCTATTCAACCTGGTATTCATACTAACGACAATGATGCAAACCGGCTAGCTAATCAGGCGTCATCAATCAGCCGCAGCCAGCTTCACCGCCAAAGATGCCACCTGCTTGCCATATCGCAGGCACTGCTTTTTCGCTCGATCATCTACATCGCCGATAGCTACCGGGCCGTAATGATCGCCTTCACACATGCCCTGGACAACCATGCCGTGAATCATCAGTGCGTTCAAGATGCTGAATATCGTGGTCTCGTTGCCGCCACCGACGTGAGCACTGCTCGAAAACGCACCGCCAACCTTGCCGCGAAGCTGCCCGTGGAACGCGACTGAATCGTCGATGAACTTCTTCATCTCGGCCGCCATTGTTCCGTAGTAGGTTGGCGACCCCAGAACGATGGCGTCATAGGCAACCATGTCCTTGGGCTCAACGTCCTTGAGCAACTCAACGTCGACAGTTATGCCGTCTATCTCTTGGGCACCTTTTGCGATGGCCTCGGCCATGTGCCTGGTGTGGTTCGTCCGTGTGTGAAAAGCTATCAGCATCGAAGGCATAATCCGCTCCTGCTCAAACCGTAGAAATGTACAAATCGAGAATTGAAACCGCACAAGATGCAAGATTCACGCAACCGACCGCCTATTCGCTGTCATCGGTTGAAACATATTCGAAACCATACGTGCACCCGCCATCAATCGTCTGACGTGCCCAGACGAGCCTCGCCTTCTGCGGTTCATCAGCATGCTCCGTGCCAACAATCCGAAGCTCAATTTCCAATGGCGACTTAGTGCTGAAACCAACGCCCGACTTCGACACGTTGAGGGTCTCACCCACTATCAAATCGGCACTGACGAAAAACTCTATCTCAGCCTTTATGCTGATTCTCTGTGTATCACGCCGATCATCGTTATTAACATCTGCCATTCAAACACTCCATGTTGGACTCCAACTTCCTATCTCATCGGACGATCTGTGCAATTGTTTGAGCATATCTTCAGCGCAAAGCCGAAATGCTTCACTCACAGGAGCCTCCAAGTACAAACAAAAACGCCCCGCACGAATGGAATATCCGCACGGGGCGTTGCATAAAATCATATATTACAATGCTTTATCTTTTCTTCTTCATCTTCGGCAGGGGATTCTGACGATGGCATTCTTCCAGAACGGCAACCTGCCTGCGAACCTGCGCGGGAGTGACGATAAGCTTGCCCTTGTTCACAAGTACATCGTAAATATTGTTGTAGAACAGTTTTGAATTCCGCTGGAAGTGATCCAGACCGTCAGACATGTCGGCCTTCCAGGTCTTCTCCTTCACCCAGGGAAGCTTCTCGCCGCAGTACCCACGATCCTTCGACCACATCGGCCACAAGCTCTGCTTTGGTGCCTTCTTTGGATCGTAATACTTCCACTTCATCTCGTCGGCCGATCCGGTCAGGCATCCGTGCGTTCCGCACAGATCAATCTGCTTGCCCAGCGGGTACGCCTGATACGAACTCGTTACCACCTCAGTCACGGGGCTGCCCTGTCCGTAAAGGGTGACGGCCGCGAAATCCTCGGCATCGCCGAAGCTTCCCGCCTCACTCTTCATCTGACAGAACACCTTGGGAGTCTTCTTGCCGAACAGCACCAGCGCCTGGTCCAGCGGATGCGGGCCGGTGTTATTCAGATTCCCGCCCCACTGATCCTGGCGAGTCTGCCAGTCCCACCTGCGAGCGAACCCGCTCCAGTTCAGCCGCACGTGCACCAGATCGCCAAGCACGCCGGATTCGATGATTTCGAGGGCCTTCTGGAAATACGGGAAGAATCGCGAATTCTGGAACGGCGCGTAGAGCTTTCCGCTCTTTTTGGCGGCCGCTACCACCTGATCGAAATCCTTCACCTTCACCGCGGCGGGTTTCTCACACACCGTGTTCAGCCCGGCGTTGAGCGCGTCGATGGAGACTTTCGGGTGAAGAGTGCTGACCATTGCATTGACGAACAGATCAATCTCATCCTTGTGCTTCTTGATCATCTCCTTGTGGTCTTTGTAGACCTTGCATCCGAACTCCTTCTTCATCTCCGAGCGATACTTCGCGTTCCCATCACAGGCAGCCACTATTTCGAATTGCTCGGGGGCCTCTCGCAACCAGCGTGTGTGGATGGCATAGCCGCTTCGACCAAGACCCGCTACCGCAACCTTCAACCTCTTACCAGCCATTTTCCAGCTTCCTTATCTTGTGTTCTTCTTGCGCTTCGGCGGGGAATCACGCCCTGCAGCACACAACTCTACCGTCCATCCGGACAATGTCCACTTCTTTCTGTACACTTACCGAACAATTATGGACACTGCTATCCGCGCCATATCCGCTGGCAAATCACCCCACTAACGGCCGGGAATCGCAGCAGTAAGTCCCTCTTGGGATTGAATCAGCGCATCTTTCAGACCACCGGCACTCTCCAACGGCATAACCACGATAAGGACAGAATCTGGAGCCTAGGACCAATATTGTACATTCAGCGAACCGTCCAGATCGCCAAACAGCAATTCATCCAATACCTGACGCTCGTCCGAGACGCCCTGTATGTCTTCAAGGCGTGAATTGCTCACGATTGAGACTCTTCAGTTTGGATGGAATGTGTATTCTCTACTCGCCAGCCCGCCCCGCCAGTGCCCGCTCGATGCAACCGAACATGTATTCAACCATTTCGTCCTTGCGTGTCGGACGTATCATCGTGCTGAACAAATCGTCGGTGGCCTTTCGCAAAGATCGCATCTCGTCGAGTATTCGTTTAGCCTTTGCCCGGACCACTGAGTTCTTGATCGGCTCGCCGGGCTGGGTCAGCAGCATTTCAGAAGCTTCTGCGCGGTTGATAAGGTTACGGGCCTGGAGTTTCCATATCTCAAGATACTCACTGCCGCAAGTGGCTTGCGTGGCGATACTCTCGAACATCTCCAGCGATTTGCGATAATCGGCGAGTCGCTTGCGGCAATTGGCGGCTTCGGCTTCGATCTTCCTTTCCTCGCGGAGTTGTGTAATCTTCTGGCCGATGTAGTCATCCGCAACCAGCAGGCAATGTTTGTCTATGTTCAGCGAAATGCTGTCAGTGAATATGCACGTCTGTGACAGCAAACCGCAAGCCAGCATCAGCTCGTCCGCGTTTTGCAGGCCAAAACGCTCGGCCGCGAAGGCATTCACGAACTCTTCCTTCGTAGCCTTGGGATTCTTTCGCAGGAAACCGGGGATATCGATGCACGCGAGCTGCTGCTCCCACGGATGAATGCGAACGGACCAACTGGTGAGCACCGAACCGGAAAGATGCTCCGAGGCACCCTTCTGGAACGAATCAAATGTGTTGGCAATATGCAACCAGTTGCGCGGCGAAAACACGTTGTCGCCAGCACTGGCAGAACCCGGACACGTGACCACCTTGAAACCGTTATCCGCCAGGAAGTCGGCCGAGTAGAACGTCTCCGGTTCGCGTGCAAGCTCATCGCCCTTGGGGAACATGTACTTGCCGAACATCTGGAGATTGGCTTCGGTGAGCTGGTCCTTGCTCTTCAGATCCTCACCCCAGATGAAGACCTTCCCGTTGCCCCGGTAGATGTCATACATCCAGTCGAACAACATGATCTTCCGCGAGAGTTGCTCAAGAGCTTCATGGTGATGCATCGCCATGTCTGCCCATATTATCGGCGTAATATCGCGATCTATAAGTGGCTGGGCGATGGCGTTAATGTGATCGATATAGAGCTTCGAAAGCGAATGCTCACGAGCAAACTCGCTGCACTCCGGACAGGCGCCGAGGAACCACGCCTCGTCCGCGCCGATATGGAAGTGCGTCACATCGCCAAACACTTCCAGATACTCTTCGAGCCACGTTTGCAGAAACGGCATCACATCGGGATTCCGCGGGCAATATTGGTCAAGCCGATCGGGCAGTTCCTTCATGTGCTCGTAGCGTTTGTGCTTCAGAACGTATTCACCGTGGCTGATGGTCTGAAAGAGGGGAACCGCGTTCATGCCAAGCGAGCGACATTCGTCGAGCAACTTGCGGAACTCATCGATGCTGAATGCATCCGGTGATACGCACTCGGGGCAGGAAGCCCACTGTATATTGTTTTCGACTTCCCAGATTATCGTATCGAAACCGCTGGCCGCCAGTTCCTTGAGCCATTTGCTCAGGTAGTCGGCGCGGTACTGGGCCATGTTCATATCAATGTGAAAACCAATCATCGTTTAACATTACTCCGGTAAGAGGACAAACAATGCAAAGTCAAGCATGTGAACATACCGCGAGGCATTGCATCTGTGAAGTGTAAAACGATGATTTCGAACCGGTTTTGTGAGAGTTTCGGCTGCGGCAAGGATTCCTATGTCCCATATGATCCAGCTCGCACCGACACCCGCAGTCGGAAGAAAACCCGCAATGCCCTGCTGCTGCTTGCGTCAGTGAACTGCAAACGCGGCCCAAACTCCCCACCCAATCAAAATTATACCCTATCATGACAATTGCCCCTTGCCACTTACCGCACCCGGTAATAAGCTCCGACAAGCAAACGCAGGACATATCCACTGCGAACAAAAATGACTACTCAGGAGATCGCACCCAATGCCCGGAATCATTATTAACGAAGACAGCAGCCATTTCTTCGGTAGCCGCAAACCCGAAGATATGAACATCGAAACCCTGCATGCCTTCATCGATCAATATGCCGACACGCAGGTGGCTGCGATGTTCCTGAACCCGAACTGCCAGCGATCGAACATCGCCAGCAACGTTATGGATACCATCTGGGACCAGCCTGAGGAGTTTCTGAAGGAACAAGCCGAGAAGGGACAAGGCTGGGTAATTGGCGCCAAGACCCTCCATGACAAAGGGCTGAACCCCTATCAGATATGGATTGACCGCTGCCGCGAAAAGAACATCGCCGGCTGGCTCTCCGTTCGCATGAACGATATCCACAGCGTTAACGATGACACGCTCTTCATCCACGGTTCATTCTGGAAGAACAATCCGCAGTTCAGGATCAATCCTGAATCGGACGGAACCGGCCCGTGGTTCGACAGAGCCATGGACTACGCACATCCCGAGGTTCGCGAATATATGTTGAGCTATGTGGCTGAGCTACTGGAGAACATCGACTGCGATGGGATAGAGCTGGACTGGATGCGTTTCGGCAAACACTTCAAGCCCGGACACGAGCGAGCAGGCGCCGACATCCTCACCGAGTTCATGCGGGAAGTACGCTCTCTCGCCAACGCTGCCGCCGAACGCAATGGCCATCGGATGAAGGTAGCAGCCCGCACATCGCTGCACCCGGACCACTCGCGCGATACCGGAATGGACGGTGTTCGCTGGGCTCGCGAAGGCCTGGTAGACATGCTCATCCCAAGCCCGTTCTTCACTACAGCCTACTACGACACACCCGTGGAACTATGGCGTGAACGAATCGGCGAAGTGGGCAAGGATGTTCAGATATCGCCTAGCTTCGAACTCAGGACATACTCTGCACT
>CBDUQP010000113.1:0-11189 GCA_965369385.1 uncultured Phycisphaerales bacterium | reverse complement strand
AACACCATGTTCTATAACCAGCTATCATTGTTCGACTTATAACCGGACAGTAGTGCCAATCTGTATTGTTTGTCACTGCACGCCCCAAGTCAACCATCTTCCCAATATCTCCCCCCGCCCCTTCGAGGCGGAGAGGCTAGCGTGACTGTATCCGGGGATAAGCCGCCCATCCTCCTACGCTCTGCGAGCTACGGCGGACAGGTCGGACCTTCGGCCCGAACAGCAACGGCAGTAGCGACAGAAACAACAATGGCAAGCATGAATCTAGATGCCTGCGCCCTGCAATCCCACCCCAGTACTCGCAAATGCAACGTGGCCGCCCCGTTTACAGGGACGGCCACGCCGGCTAAATCAAATTGTCAGCTATCCGTTAAGCGAATACTATCGTCTACGACGAATGAGCGTACCTGCACCCAGCAGCATCAGCGTGATGCTGGCAGGTTCGGGGGTGGCGGTCATGGCAGCGAAGAACTGGTCGGCCATGAAATCCTCGCCGTCATTATCCGGATGCACTCCGTCAATGAACCAGTCCATGCTGTATGCGGTATTCATGTCTACCGCATGCACGGGAGAAGCGGACGTACTCATCGCTTCTATATTGTTGCCTATCCAGGCACTCAAACTGTTAATAGCCGCATGAAGCGGATTGGTGGGCACCACCGGAATAATCTGGGCAACATAGAACTCAACGTTGGGATTAACAGTGCGAACTGCATTGATAATGCCCTGAATGCTGGCTTCGCTGCTCGCCTGGGAATAACCCTTATGGGCATCGTTGGTGCCTATGTGCAGCAGAACGATATCCGGATTGAGAGTGGCTGCCACATTGGCAGCACCGGCGAAACCGCCAGAACCGTTCAGTATCCATTGCGAAGGATACCCGCTCCACCCGTCATGCTCCTGGTCAGACCAATCCGGCAGAGCATCCAGACAATCCTGCGGCGTAAGGGTGTTGGGAATGCGGAACCCGAACTGTGTACCGACAAAATCAACGTCCATTCCGGATGCGGTAAGCTGCTTGTGCAGCGAATAACGATATGACGGATTCGGCACCTCGCTCACCATCCTGCCAAGCGTAATGCTGTCTCCAAGGCACCATACCTTCACCGGCGCGGCCGACGCCGGCGATACCGCCAGCACAACTATCACGGCCGCCGCAAGCAAAGATGTAAATCGTGTATATCTCATATCAACTCCCTCAAGGCATGACTAGACAACCCCCTCGAACGACCTCCTGGCTGCCTGTTTGCGTGTGCCTTCCACCCGCGAGCTCGTAATCAGCCCGCAGGTGGTCAGCAATAGCAATCTTCACGCAAAAGCTTACCTTTTAGGCACGTCTGCGACGAATCACGGCACCGACCATACCCAGAGCGAGAATGCTCATCGTGGCGGGTTCGGGAACCGGATTGACCAGGAAATTGTCGAAGTCAACGTCACCACTGATGCCGGCGGCAGTCAGTGCTGCGAAGGAGGCCGTAGCGCCGGCGGTGCTGGCGGCGGTGCTCGCTACGAGAGTCCAGGTATCGGCACCCATAGCGCTGATATAGCTCGAAAACGTAGTGCCTTCACGAACAATGCGCAACGTGACATCATTGCCCGCATAATCGCCGTACAGATAATCAGAAAGGGCATAGGTGCTGCTGTTGCCCTTGTAGATAGCGAGAGCGAACCAGTCGGTTCCGTTATTAGTGCGATAGTGCAGGTTCATAATATTGTTCGCATCTATCGGCACTGACAGGTACGTCAAGAACTGATACCCTGCAGCCGTTGTTCCACCGTACGAGACCACATCAACATCAATCCGAACATCAAAATCGCCACTGAGCCCATATGCTCCCGTGGCCCCATAGCCACCATCCTGTCCGCTACCCACCGTCACATTCACCACACCGCCACTCTCGACTACGGTGCCCGTGCCGGCCGACGCCCACTGCGACGCCATCACGCCATCATTGAAGTCATCGTCGACCATCGCCTGTGCGTTTGCAAACCCAGCCGCCAGTGCGATGATTCCCAGTACAACAAGTGTGTTCTTCATCATTACTCCGCTCCTCATAATAAAAGTGCATTAATTCAAATGACTCAAACTCAGACCATCACCCGCTGCGCGCACCTCGACCGCAGCGCTTTGGTTCAGTAACCCGATTACTGGACATGGCCGATACGTCAGCGGGCCTCTCGATGGCCCCAACCATTCTCCGTTGATCTGTGACAGCATCCTACCACAGGCGTGTAAATGCGCGAATGGACGCGACAGACCCACAAATGGACTCAACCTGCGCCATCGGATTCCCCGCTCAATACATCATCTATAACAAACTGCAATCAAAGCCCTTACAGGCTTGCCCATAACAAGGCGTTATCACATTTTTCTTATCTGCCAAACATGGAGCCCAGGAAGGTCATTCGCTGTGGTGCGAGAACGCAAGAGCTTAAAACAGAAGTGATTAATTTGCGCGGCGATACTCGCGCGGGGACACGCCCTTGACCGACTTAAAAACGCGGGAAAAATGGAAGGGGTCCTCGAATCCCACTCGGCGGGCGATGTCCTCCACCCTATCGGTTGTGCATCTCAGGAGATAGCACGCTTTTTCGATCCGGACCTGACGAAGATATCGCATCGGCGGCTGGCCCATGTGCTTCCTGAATACCCTGCCAAAGTGATCCATGCTCAGGCCGGCAGCATCGGCAATATCCTCAAGCGTCATATCCGGATCGGACGCATAGAGCTCGATATTCTCAACGGCGGTGTGCACAGACTCGGGAAGAACGGTGCTGCCGACGCTGGCTGGCTGGGCTTCCTCAAGGAGACATGCAAGAATGTCCAGAAACGCGTTCTTGATGAGTATCCGCGACGACAGCGGCATCTGTTTGCGATTCTGGGCTTCCGTGAATTCAGGGGCGATCGGATATGTACCGGGAATCCAGTCGTACTGCCTGCAACGTATCGCCAGCGTGCTGAAAAGGCCCGCCATTCGATCGGGACGATTGATGGTAGTCTTATGGAATACCGGGCGATCATAGAGTTCGGCGAATTGGGGATCGTCGGCAACGTTCAGCATGAGCCCCCACAACCTGGCGTGTATCATACGCCCGGTAGAGCAGCCGAAGTGCTGGCTGGCGATGCACATCTCGTCGGTCGCAAACGAAAAACACTCCTCCCCGCAGCGAAGCTCATCGTAACGCCCGCTGACCATGAACGAGATTTCCAGGAACGGTACGGGCGAATTCTGCCACGTACTTCCCGTTCCCGCATAGACTATCGGGATATGCTCCAATGGGAGAGCCCATTCAATAAGCCGCTCACACCAGGCGATAACACCATCCATATGACACCTCTGACTTGCAAGTCGCGCCCGCAACTTATGCAAGACACCCGTCCTGCTTAACAAATCCTACACCCCGCCACAGGCCCGAGTCAATCAAACAGAACAAGTAAGATCCATCTGAGAACTGCTTCCAGCTACTTTATTATTATGGCGGCTGATCCGTTGAAGGACAGTGCCACGGTAGCTTGCTTGCTTTCGGGTGAGAAAGTTACCTGGCAATCCGCGCCATTCACGTCCGCCTCCACGGCCGGCTCAGAGTCGTACTCACCTATGCTGAACGTGAGTGTCCGCGCACTATGCGACGCAATGTAGCTGTTGGCATAAATCCGCAAACTGCCATCCGCCTCCGACGCCATCAGGAACATCAGCGAATCGATCTCGCCTTCAATCCGCCGGCCGCCCACTTCCACCGAGAACTTCTCGGGTACATGAGCGTTCTCGTGCGTGTTTGTCACGAAGGCCGCGCCGCCAACAGTGGCAGACCACGCAACACCGTCTTCGTGCTGCATGTCACCAGGTTCGCCAACCAGCTTGGCAAAATCTTCCATGGTCTTGCAGTCGCCCGAACCGATAACGAGCTTGCCTTCGAACGGATCTTCTATGCAGGTAGCGTGTTTCCGTGCGTACTTCGGGAATACCGGAATCCAGTAATGCTTGGACGTATTGGGGATTATCTCGTTACCCTCGCGACGGCCGTAAGTGGCGTCATAGAGCGGCCCCATGTAGAACTTCTTCTGCTCGACAGGCAAACCCCAGAAAGCTGGCAGCGTGTCGATATCGTCGAACTCGCCCGAAGCCCAATTCACTCGCCGAAGCATTTCCGGATTCCACACCGGCGTAGTGTCATCCGGCAGCCAGCGGGTCTCGTAGGCGATCTTCACTTCTTCAAGCACCTGCTCGCGCGTGGGGATAAGATCGTCATTAATAAGCGTACGCAACGTCGGGCATATAACACTGTGGAAGGTATCGCTCATATCGAGCTTCTCCGGCAACTCTACCTGGCCAATCTCGCCGGCATCCGGGTCCCACTCCGCCCCTTCGCATTCGGTGAACTTGCCGCGGTAATTCCACCACCACCCCTCGGTACCTTCATAGACAAACGCCGACGCGCCGGCCGACGCACCAAGCATCGTCATGATGCCCCACATAACGTCCGGCGCGACCGACTCTCGCCCGTCCATGTGCCTGCCGCCGAAGGCTTCGCGATAACCGGCTTCGTACCAGTACCACCCCGCCTGCGGATTGACTCCCCAGCGATTGACCACTCCCGAAGCCCACAAGCCCATCGGCATGCCATGGTCCGCGTAGGAAGTAAGCGGGCCGTTGGTTTCCCACAGCGGAATGAACGTGTCGGGATGCTGCGAAATCAGCTCGATGAATTCTTCGTCAAGCAGCAGTATCTGCCACATGTTCGCGTGATCCCAGAAACTGACGGTCTTACCGTAACGAGCGCCCAGGCGTATCGCGTCCATCAGGTACTTGCGATCATCAGGAAAGAAGCCCGCCTCCCCGCCGGATTCCACGATTTTTATGCCGGTCACGTTGGGATGCTTGCGGAACATCTCTTCGACATCCTCGAGGGGCATCTCCAGATCGCTGCACCACTGGCGGCTGTTACGGTTGTAGGCCATGCGAACAATGGGATGAACCGGGATCCCATGCGTATCGGAAAGGTCGAGAATCTCCGCCCGCAACTGGGCCAGAGTGATCACATCTCCGCCGACAAAGCATCCCTTCTGGCCCACGAATATGGGCACGAGGTTGCAGTATGGTTTGAGGTCGTCGGGAAGAAGCTGCCAGCAGTTGGCAAACAGCATCCGCCGAAACTCCTCGCTGCGAAGCTTCTCGCGGGGAACCGAGATCTCCTTGGGAACGTAATCGAAGAACGCCAGTCCAATCCATGGGTCGCTAACACCGGTCTGTGTCATTGTGTGGAACCTGTCTGCTTTGAGTATCTTTCATGCGTGGGATAGGCAACGTATCACCCTTTCGGCGAACCGCCAAGAGACAATGTCATCAATCAGGCCATTCATGGCATGAAATCTTCAACCACCCACCTGTTCACATGTAGCCAACACCTGCTATGACTGGTCGCTGCAAAGCTTTAGAGAAACACACGATGCGATCAGTCCTTTGTCGCCATTACGATAATACTGGCAGCCAGACCAGCGAGATCGCCCGAAACTGTCGACGTGACAGGGTCTCCGCAGGCGTTATCCACCTTGTAATCCGAATCGCTGAGCACCTGGATATCCGCAAAACCGGCCGCCGCAATTGCCCCCAGATACTCCTCGCGAAGCAGCGCACCACCAATACATGCGGCGTAAGTGGCTGCATCATTCCGCAACGAGTCCGACAGCGCCCCGTTGAGCACGATATCGCTCACGATCATTCTGCCGCCCGGTTTGAGCACGCGGAGCACTTCGCCGAAGACCTGCGGCTTGTCGGGCGAGAGATTGATCACACAATTGGAGATAACCAGGTCCACGCTGGAATCTTCAACGGGGAGGGCCTCTATCTTGCCTTCGCGGAACTCGGTATTCGACAGTCCGGTGGTCTCGGCAAACTTGACGGCGTTCTCTCGGGCGAGCGCCAGCATTTCCGGCGTCATATCCACGCCTATCGACCTGCCGTCGGCCCGGACCTTCTGGGCTGCCAGGAACACATCCTTGCCCGCGCCGCTGCCGAGATCCAGAACTACATCGCCCTCATTTATGTAGCCGAACGCCAGCGGATTGCCGCAAGACAGCCCTAACTCGGCTTCCGGTACCGGATGATCGGCTACGGCATACGGCTTGTCGCCGCAGCATGAACTGCCGGGGCAACAGGAAGACTGCTTGCGGGCAACTTCGGCGTATGCATCCTGCACCAACTTGTGAGTACTCTCGTCAGTCATGTCATATCTCCTATGTGGGCATATTATTCATCACTAATTGTGGGCATCACCCCATCGGCCGCAGGGAACCAATGCTGCGTCTTGAGGCAAATCTTTACCAGCACCAACATTACGGGCACCTCAATGAGAACGCCCACCACCGTCGCCAGCGCAGCCCCCGAAGACAGGCCAAACAGCACAGTTGAAGTCGCGATAGCCACTTCAAAATGATTCGACGCGCCGATCATCGCAGAAGGCGCCGCGTTCGCGTAATCCAGCTTCAGAAGCCTCGCCAAACCATATGTCAGCCAGAATATGACGTTCGTCTGGATGAACAGCGGTATCGCAATCCACAGAATCGTCATCGGATTCGAAAGGATCATATCTCCCTTCAGCGAGAACAACAGAACAAGCGTAACCAGCAACGCCACAATCGTTATCGGCGTGAGAATGTGCAGGAACTTCTCCTTGAACCATTGCTCGCCCTTGACCCGGATTATCCATCTTCGGGACGCATACCCTGCCGCCAGAGGCAGCGCCACGTAGGCCGCAATCGACAGCAATAGCGCCTGCCATGGCACGGGCAATAGCCCGATCCCCAGCAGAAATCCTCCCAGCGGGGCATAAAGCAACAGCATTGCCAGCGAATTGATAGCCACCATCACCAGCGTGTGCCCGGCGTTGCCCTTGGACAAATGCCCCCATACGAGAACCATCGCTGTGCACGGGGCTATGCCCAGCAGAATGCACCCCGCCAGATAGCTCCGCCACAGGGGCACCTGCAGCATCTTAACGCCTTCGTGCATTACCACCGTGCCCGCCCCACTGGCGTAGGAGTCACCAACTGCAAGGTCCACGCCAAGCGGCATCTTCACCAGGTCCACCGCATCAGCACCTATGAACCCACGAAACAATACGCCCAGAAACAACAGTGCAATCGCATACATGGTGAATGGTTTGACCGCCCAGTTGATGAATAATGTGAGCCCGACCGGCTTGGCGCTCTTACCGGCCTGCACCACTTCCGCAAAGTCGATCTTCACCATGATCGGATACATCATGAAGAACAGGCATATCGCGATGGGTACCGATATCACCGGCGCGCCCTGCACAGAGATGGACATGCCATCAAGCGCCCCAGCCACCCCGGGCGCGAGCTTGCCCATTACAATCCCACCCGCAATGCAGAGCACCACCCACAGCGTCAGATATTTCTCGAATATCCCCAATCCGCCCGGCGATTTTGTAACACATGCTTCGGTTGACATCGTTCTGTTACTCCTTCTGTATACTTCCTGTCAGCCCGGCCCGCAGACCGCCGGCCGTATCCGGCAAACCTGATCTCGTCAACATCCACATTCCTCGCATCCGTCAGGCTGCGGAACCTTACGGACGCCGGGTAATCTTTCAGAATCTTTCAGAATCTGGGCATCACGGGCCAGGCAACACCGCACCCACGCCAGCGAATCCCGAACGCACGTGGAAGCCCCTTCCCCAGCCAATCGATAGTAAACCCACTTGCCAACCTTGCGCACATCCACGAGCCCTGCCTGATGCAGAATGGACATGTGTTTTGACACGGTGGAAGGTGCCAGGCCGAGAAGTTCGATGATCTGGCACACGCACAATTCGCCTCCCGAAAGTGCCGCCAGAGACCTGACGCGATTGGGATCAGACAACGCCCGGGCGACCGCAATTACCTCTTCCATACTCAGCTTCTCCAAAGACCCGCCCATAAGTGTCCATTTGCAGTCTAGTCACTTCGTCATTTCGCCACTTAACGAATTATACACCTAACTCAATACAATATCAATACAACAGATGATAAACGGCAGAGGACTTGCGATCGCCGCTGGGAAGCCTCCCAAAAAGCATCTGGATTGTTACTGGGATGCCCGCTCCTTATAATGTATTGTTCATGTGTCATTAAGAGTCTCAGCGATTATCGCCCAAGGAGGGTAGTCGCGTGTATAAAGACGGGATGTAATCTGGCCGATTCGCCATTGTCCTCCCGTAACCATTTTGGAGGTATGGCTTTTGGAACGATCTGTAAACCCTGCTGGATATTTTGTCAACTCCCGCAAAGCGATGACGGACGCCTGTGGAACCCTGCGAAAAGCTGGTTCTTTCGGGTTTGACACCGAGTTTATACGCGAAAGAAGTTTCGCGCCGCAGCTCTGTCTCATCCAGGCCGCCACCGACGACTTCATCGTGCTGATAGACCCCTTCGAAGTTGACCTCACCGAATTCTGGGACCTGCTGCTGGATCCCGGCATCGAGAAGATCGTTCACGCCGGCTCGCAGGATATGGAAATGTGCTACCTCCAAACCGGAAACGCACCGCAGAACACTTTCGATATACAGATAGCGGCAGGGATGGCCGGCCTGGAATATCCGCTGTCATACGGGAATCTCGTTAATGAGGTGCTCGGGATCGAACTCGCCAAGGACAGCACGTTCAGCGAATGGTCCCAACGCCCGCTTACCGAGTCGCAACTGCACTACGCAGTCGCAGATGTGGAGTATCTCACGGCCGCGCGGCGCAACTTGCAGGAACGTTTGGTGGAGCTGAACAGACAAGATTGGATGCGTCAGGAAATGGCGCCGCTGGAAGAAGCCGAGCCCTATGACTCCGAGCCCAACAAAGCCTGGAAACGCGTGAAGGGCTGGCAGAGATACGGACGCGAAACGCTGGCAGTCCTGCGAGAACTGGCTGCATGGCGAATGTCCGCAGCCGAAGAAGCCGACGTCCCCCTGCGAACACTCCTCAAGGACCAGTTGCTCACATCAGTCGCCAGAACCAAACCTGTGAGCGTAAATGCGTTAGCCGAACTAAAGGGGTTCCCTCGCCCCCTCGCCAGGCGATCAGGCAAGGATATCCTCCAAGCCATTGCCAGGGGAAAAGAAGTTCCCAAAACAGATCAGCCGCAATCACACCCCTCCCGAAAACACGATCACGAGGACAAACCGCTGGTGAATCTCGCACTCGAACAGGGACAGGAAATCTGCCTGGCCAAGCGTATGAACCCCGGACTGCTTGCCAGCAGGAGCGACTACGCCGACCTCGTACACGAACTGAAATCATCGAAATCTAACACCAATGGGCTGAAACTCACCTCCAGCTGGCGGTGGGAATTCGCAGGCAAACGCATCTCCGAAATCCTCACCGAACGGATGGCATCACAGTAGCCCGCCCATATACGTACTACGCCATGCGAGCCCAGCGGAACTTGGCGGATGAACTGCGCGGATTCGCCTTCACCTCGGCCGGGCGAGGGGCTATCGGCTTGGGGCTTGTCGCCTGATAGACGCCAGACTCATGCCCATCGCGGAATGCCCGCTTCACCAGCCTGTCTTCCCCGCTGTGAAAGCTGAGTACACCTATTCGCCCGCCGGAATTCAGGCAACCGGGCGCCGAGACCAGCAAGCCCTGCAAGCTGTCAAGCTCACCATTCACCAATATTCGCAGAGCCTGGAACGTTCGGGCGGCAGGATGAAGCTCACCATAACGCGATGACGGATGATCACGCCAAGTGTTCTCCGACAGACCCTTCGCACCCAGCACCAGGCGCTTGAGCTGCGGAATTTCCGTTATTGGCGCCACTTGGCGTTGGGCAACTATCCATGCCGCGATACGTTCATGATCGGCCTCGTCGGAAAGATCCTGCAGCGCACTGGACAGTTCCTGCTCACTCAGGCTCATCAGCAAGTCTGCCGCCGTCACCTTCTGCCGCCTGTCCATCCGCATGTCCAGCGGACCGGCATCATGTTTGTAACTCACGCCGCGAGATTCATCATCAATCTGCATACTCGACAGCCCCACATCTGCGAAGATGATATCGCACCGCTCCAAGCCCGCTTCCGCCAGCACAGCCGGCAAATCAGCGTAGTTGGCATGATGAAAACTCGTAGCTGGCGCCAGATTAGCCAACCTTGCCTGCGTCTTGGCGAGTTCCTCGGCGTCAATATCCAGAGCCAGCAATCTTCCCGATTCACCTATCCGCCAGGCAAACTCCCGCGAGTGGCCGCCGAAACCCACCGTGCAATCCACCATGATCTCGCCCGCTTTCGGCTCGAGATACTGAATAACCTCACGCACCATTATGGATACGTGCGTACCGGCCTTGGTCCTGCCCCAGTTATTCCTGCGACGGATGCGCTTGCGACCGGACGACTTGCCATTACCTTGCGACTTTGCCATATCTCTGCGATTCAATCCTCGTCGGGTGGCATGGCGACACACAGTCGTATCGTGGGTCGCCATGGTGTCAGTTGCGCCCAGCAATCATGTCGACCCCTGCGGTGTCGACATGCCACCCAGCGTATTAACTATTAGCAGCGTTTAGAGAGGACATCGGCTTCGTACTGCCGCACTTCGTCAATCCACACAGGCCCAACTGCTACGCCCTTGGTAAGGCAGTAGTAGTCCCAAACCGCACCGAACGGCAGCGTCTTGAGTTCTTCCAGCATGCCCAATCGCCCCGTCAGGTCACCGGCGGATTCCATTTCTCCCAGAATCGCAGCCGGTTCGAGCATCGCAAGCAACAGAGACTTGATCATGCAACGCGTGCCCACAATCCAAGCCGCCAGCCTGTTTATGCTAGCATCAAAGAAGTCCAGCCCAATGTGCACACGATCCAGATAGTCTCCCCGAACGATTTCCTCGCCGATTGCACGCAACTCATCAGACAGCACAACCACATGGTCGCTATCCCACCGCACGCCGCGGCTAACGTGCAGCAGCACCTGGTCGTCGAAGGTAAGCACAGACGAAATCTTGTCGGATATCACCTCTGTGGGGTGGAAGTGTCCCGCATCGAGACAGACCATCGCCTCGTTCTGCATCGCATAGCCCATGTAGAACTCGTGCGAGCCCACCACATAACTCTCCGACCCGATCCCAAACAATTTGCACTCGACCGCGTCCAGATGATGCTTCGGATCGATCTTTTCCGCAAACATCTCATCCAGAGACTTCTTCAATA
>CBDUQP010000112.1:0-11387 GCA_965369385.1 uncultured Phycisphaerales bacterium | reverse complement strand
GGAAACATCAACACCGAAGCCGCATTCTCGTTCCATGGTTTCGAGCAGCTCGTCGGTGGCGACGAGGCCGACAGTTTCGTACTCTCACTCGGCACTGACAGTATCGGCCAGATTGCCGGTGGTGACGGCGACGATTCACTCTCGCTGGCTGCACATACAACAGGGCGGGAAATCCAACTTACCGGCAATGACGCGGGTACTATTACCGGCGTGAGCAGCTTCACTTCTGTTGAGGACCTTACCGCCTCGCAGGGTGACGACAGTTTGGTGTTCGACGACGGGGCTACACTCACCGGCGCCGTTGACGGCCAGGCCGGAACCGATACCCTTGACTATTCCGCATATCAGACCGCGGTTTCAGTGGACATGGAGGCTGGCACTGCTACCGGAATCGGTGGCGGGTTCACCAGTTTTGAGCAGTTCATCGCCGGTCAGGCGACCGGAAACCAAGTGACAGGCCCTGCGGCCGGCGGAACATGGAACATAACGGCAGAGAATACTTTCGACCTCGACGATACCTACTACTTCACCGGCTTTGACAATCTCCAGGCCGGCGACGGCGACGACACCTTTGCATTTTCGCCAGGCGGAGAGTTGACCGGGACACTCGATGGCGGTTCCGGTGTCAACACCACCGATTTCAGCAACTTCGGCGCCGATTTGACAGTGAATCTCGGGGACGGTGGTGTTGCCGGGATGACAGGAAGCCTCAGCAACGTTACTGCCTTGATTGGCGACGATGAATTCGACAACACGCTAATTGGGGCCGATACCGATAATGCTTGGAGTATCACCGATGACGATAGTGGGCAGGTCAATGCCATACCGTTCACGAATTTCGGCACACTCGTCGGCGGCAGCGGGGTCGATCAGTTCATCTTCGCCGATGGCAAAGTTGTTTCCGGGTCACTCGATGGCGGTGACGGTGATGATCTCATAAACCTGAACGCCTATAGAACGATCAATACATGGTCTTCGGTCGGTAACGATATTCAGATTGAAACGAATTTTGGAACATTCACATATACGTCGATCGAGAATTTCGAAGGCAATATGTCAGTATTCCTCTTCACCCACTACGACTTGAGGGCCCAGTGGCAGAATCTCGACCCGCCCGTCGTACTGGTACCCGGTGAGTCGTTACAGGTCACTGTGAACGTCACCAATCTAAGCAACGTTGAGTTTAACGATCGCGTAGACGTTACAGTATACGCTTCGTTGGACCAAACTCTCGATTCGGAGACAGACGTCTTTCTCGGCGTAACAGAACGACGCATCAATCTGCGACAGGACGAAAACTACGTTGTCAGCGTCTCTTTGAGTCTGCCTGTCGGGATGGACTTTGGCGAGTATTACCTCATCACCAAGGTCGACATGGCCGAGGCGTTTGAGGAGGTCGATGAAAACAACAACACAGCCGTCTCAGACAATACCCAGGCGATCAGTCCTTACTTTGGGCAGTTGACAGATAGAAACAATGTTGTGCTCAGTCTTCCTCAAAACGACGGGCTGCTGCAGTTCCGCATATCCGGTCCGGGCTGGGGTATAATTAGCGATCAGGGTATTGTCGAACTCCATGAAACGACCACAAGAAGCACCATCCGCATCACCAAGACCACGGGTGACCTACCGGGCGAATTGCTTGGACTGACGGCTGACAGCAGCGTCGGAAAGATTCTTGCCAGTGGTGTGCTGCTTTCCGGAAACATTGAGATTACCGGCGGGTTGGGCACTTTGGTGTTAGGCAATCTGTCGGCCGACGTACAGAACAGTATTTTGATCGGCGAGTCGGTAATCGCCAGCCAGATTACGCTTGGTCAAGTGACTAACGCCGATATTGAAACAAGTTCGCCCATCCGCACCCTGCAAACCGGCGCATGGCTGGATACAGATGGCGAGGTGGACAACCTTATTTTCGGCGAGGCGGGCACTATTAAGATCGTGGGGCAAATGGACGCCGTCGTCGGGGGAGAGTCAATTGGTACATTCAACGTCGGTGGCGATCTTAACAGCGACGTCACGTTGACTGGCAATTTGACGAAACTGACTGTGAACGGGGGTGTGTTCGGCGATATCGACGTCGGTGGAAACGTAAGTATGTTGGATTTGAATAATGGTGGAAATGATGGCCTGGCCGGCAATCTGACCGTCGATGGCAACTTGACAACTATGCAAATCGATGGCCCACTCGCCGGTAATGTCCAGGTAGGCGGTAATATCAACCGCCTCCAAGTTCAGAACAATGCCGATACCGGAGTGATAACCGGAGCTCTAACAGTCAGCGGCAACCTGCTGAATATGACAGTCGATACAGATATCAGCAGCCTGGTTCAGGTGGGCGGTAAGGTGAATTCTGTCCGGATCGATGGCGACCTCAGCGGTTCGCTGGAAGTCGATGGCGATATCAGGATGGTAAGACTTGGCGAGTTGTCAGGCCACTTGCAGGGACAGGGGCAAATGAGAGCCCTCCAAGTTTACGGCGATCTGTCCGGTGAAGCTTTCATTTTTCGCAACTGGCAAATGGTCAAGATTGTCGGTGGTGACCTTTCCGGAAGTATCGGCACAAACGAAGGGATATACAACGTAACTATCTCGACGGTTCGCGGTGTTGGAGGAGCTCTGACCGGCAGCATCGAGGCTGGCGACTTCATCCGAAGACTTCGGACTAGCACTGCCAGTTCAGGCCTGATCGAGTCGCCAAGCATCTTAAACGCTACGCTCAAGGGTGGGTTCAACGGTACCATTCGGGCAACTGGAAGTGCCGAGGAGTTCCAGTTGTACCGTGGGGTCTACAATATCGGGCAACTCCGCGTTATGAATGGTGATTTGCTGGGTGTGGTGACGGCTGATGCAATTAATATACTAAGGGCAAGCAACGGTAACATCGGCGCTGACATAACAGTGGACGGTGATCTCAGGATGCTGAAAGTTCACGGCAGAGACGGAGGGAGCATGCTGGCCGGCAGCAGCTTGACCGTCGCCGGAAATCTGAATTCCGCTTGCGTCAACGAGGTTTTGACCGGACTGTGGGCAATCGACGGTGACATAGGCACCATACGTGCCAACGGCCAGGTGGATGGCCTGACGTTGCAGACGCCTGATGCCCTGCAAACAGAAATTAGATCACTACGATTCGGCGATGTCCTGGACATGACTATGACTGGCTTGGCCAATGTCGGCAGCTTCCATGGGCAGTCAGTTGCGGCTGTATCCATTGAGGCCAATTCAATTGGGAAGTTGAAGATCAGAGGCAATATGTTCGCGGATCTCACGCTGGCGGGCAACGAACTCGATGGTGATGACGTTCTGACCAATGCTCGCATCCGTGGCGACATCACCGATGCGACATGGCAGCTGACTGGTACGGTCGGCAGAATCTGCCTCGATGGTGACGTAAGCGGGTTTGTACTGATCGCATCAGATAGTGTGGATTATCTACGGACAACCTATGCGACGGACACTCAGATACTGGTTGGTTTGACAGCCGATGCCTTGGATGACGGGATTGTTTCTACGGCAGAGATCGCAAATGCCGGGGCAACACTGCACAAGGTTCAGATCGGCAATAGACGCGGCGCAGGCGACACTCCGGCTGGGTCGGATGTTATCCTTGCAGCCCCAGCCTTCGGGACCGTTATGTTCAAGCAGATCGACGATCTAGGCGAAGAGAACGGTTCGGTTGTATGGATGGGCGACACTGACCCCTTTGACCTGTTCAGAAGCCAGAACTCCGCCGTGGATGAGCTAAACTGGAGATACAAGCCTGATGACGAAGAACCCTGGCCGGTGACGCTGGAGCCGATTCAGGAAATATCCTGACGGTGAAACACCTGTCCCTCCAAGAAGTCTATCCGGGGGCGGATTCAACTCTCAAGCGTGACAGGTGAGTCCGTTACGCTGCGAGGCTGAAGTATACAATATTGGGTGGTTTGAAGCCGAGACATTTTCGCGGCCTGGTGTTCAATCGGTTCTCGACCAACGCGATTTGTTCGGCAGTGATTTCGGCGAAAGACATCTTCTTCGGAAAGTACTGCCGAATCAGGCCGTTGACATTCTCGTTTGCTCCACGCTCCCAACTGTGGTACAGCTTTGCGATTATGGGCGTGGACGACATGCCGTGTGCCACCGATGCTGCAGTGCCGCTAACCACGATCCACCAGCCCAAATACCGTCAGGGCCAGATCGCCTGTGAGATGCTCCTGGACATGATCGACGGGGCGGCCGCCAGGCGCGAGACTCCCGACCCGTGTCTGGTGATCCGCGAATCAACTGGGGAGTTGTGAGAGGGAAGATACGTCAATTACCCACAGATTCTGCGGAAGAACATTAAGTCTATTCTCTTACAGTAGTTAGTAAATCTACATGTTGCACAGAGCGAAAATCGCGATTTGCAACACTTCGCATCGCCAGCAAACACGGTTATCGCCCAAAGAGACCATGCCATGTACCCAGAGAACAGTCCGGTAAGCGGTTGGCTCGAATACTCTGGGCATTATTCCTGCGTTATTGATTCGGATTGTGTAGAATGGCGGGCACATCCCCACAGGGGCGATACTAGCTCAGTTAAGTTGAGACAGCTGACGTTGGGCCAACAAGCGTGCGAGTCGCCCACAAAAGATTGAAGGCACAGAACATGCGTATAGCTCTGGTGAATCCGGTAACACGAAACTGTCAGGGGTACCACACAGGTGGCACCCGCATACCCCAGCTCGGCCTGCAGGTACTGGCACAGCTGGTTCCCGACGGGCACCAGGTGGAGATAATCGACGAGATTTTCGGTACTGACGACACCGACTCGCTCCTGACATCCGGGCGCTACGACCTGGTTGGAATAACGTCCTACACCAGCACTGCTACGCGAGCGTACGAGCTGGCTGACCTGTGCAGGAAACGCGGAATCCCGTGCATAATGGGAGGCCCGCACGCATCAGCAGTGCCCGAAGAAGCCGCTCAGCATTTCGACTCGGTGGCGATCGGCGAATGCGACGAGATCTGGCCTGAGATCATCGCAGACGCTGCCGCAGGCAATCTTAAGCCCAAATACGAAGGACAGCTCGCGGATTTGCCCGCCGGCCGTGGCGCTGCCGCCCAGCAACTGTCACCGATCAACGGGAAGTACAACGTAGCCTGCATCCAGACTTCACGCGGATGCCCGGTTGGATGCGAATATTGCAGCGTTACGCGGTTCAACGGCAAGGAGATTCGCCGGCGACCGATAAATGAAATCGTGGATGAATGGAATTCGATCGACAAGAAGTTCGTATTCATCGTGGATGACAATTTCTACGGTATCTCCGCCAAACATTCGCAGTGGTCAAAAGAACTGCTGCACGAGATTATCCGACGCGGCAAGAAACGCCTCTGGTTCAGCCAGACCAGCATCAATATGGGCAGCGATCCTGAAGGTCTGAAACTGGCGTACAAAGCCGGCTGCCGTGGAATGCTCGTGGGCATAGAATCGTTTAATCCCGTAACGCTGAAGGAATTCAACAAGGGCTTGAACTGCAAGCTGGCTGGTGATTACGGTAAGCTGATCGACGGATTCCACAAAGGTGGGATAGCCATGTTCGGCTGTTTTGTTATAGGCGCGGACAATGACGACAAGGACACCGTGTTCGAAACCATGACCAAGGCCATGGAACTGGGAGTGGATATCGTGCAGATCACCAATCTGACCCCTCTACCGGGCACACGACTCTATGAAAGATGGATGGAAGAAGAGAAAATCGTACGAACAGACTATCCCAAAGACTGGGAGCGTTACAGTTTCACCGACACCGTTTACACGCCAGACGGCATGACGCGAGAGGACATGGACACGGCTGTTAGCGAACTTCGCCAGATAGCGGCGACTGTGCCATGGGTCTGGAAGCGAACGCTCAAGGCGCTGTACAAAACGCGATCCCTGACAACGGCGCTGTTCGTGCACGGGATGAACAAGGGCTTCATGCAGCTCGCCAAGCAACAACTCTCGTCCGAACTCGAGCGATTCGGACCAATGCAGGACACCCCCCGAACCCGCAGTCTGCGCAGAGTCATCAGGAATTCATAATTCCTTCTAAACTAGTTAGGCTGAAAACTTCCGATACTCCCAGGCCTATGTCCGCTCTGTTTATTTGGCCCGAGTGTATCCCAATACACGCCAGTCGAAACATCCATCTTCTCAGATGTGATATAACGCCGACGAGGCCCAAAGTTGTCGCCAATTCATAACATGCCATTTGGTGGCAAACACACTTTGACGTTGTGGGAAGAGGGAAAGCCTTTCAGCTCGCCGGAGACACCTGCTCATTCTCGGATAGTCACTTGTATAATACACCAGTACACATTGATCCATTGATCCATTAATGGATGCTCAAGACTACTATCATTCTCAGCCAAAATGATGTACATTACTGTACATTGCGGGCTACTCACCTGCGGACATATCAGGGGTGGAGCCTTCAAGATATCTCTATGTTTAGCCAATGACTCCACGCGCACGATCTTTTCACAGCTTTACCTGTACTGAAAAGTGGACTAAAGACATGGACCGAGCCTGCATTCTAATCGTTGAAAATGAGCGCATTGTAGCGGAAGATATCCGTCTGCGCCTCACATCGATGGGATACGGAATCTGCGGATGCGTGCCTTCGGGTCCAATCGCAATAGAGTGCGTCAAGAATACCTGCAAGAGCACCAAGGTAGACTTGGTACTGATGGACATCCGCCTGGAGGGGGACATGTCGGGCATCGAGGCGGGAAACATAATCCGCCGCGACTACCACACGCCCGTCGTCTTCCTCACCGCATACGGCGACGAGGCCACAATCGAAGAGGCCACATCAAGCGAACCGTACGGATACCTGCTCAAACCATTCCAAGACAGAGAATTGCGGGCGGCAGTTGAAGTTGCCCTCTACAAGCACAGCAAGGAACGCCAGCTTCAGGAGCGAGAGAGGTGGCTTTGGGCTACACTCAACAGCATGGCCGATGGGGTGATCGCCACCGACACCAACGGCAACATACTTCTCATGAATCCGACTGCCGAATCGCTTACTGGACACACTCGCCAAGCGGCTGAGTCCAGGCCGATCGAAGACGTGTTCGCAGTCCGATCCGGCACATCGGGAGAGAGAATCAAGAATCCTCTGAGACAGGCACTGCGAAACGATTGCAGTTCAGAGGAGGCCTTCGAAGGAATCCTTGAAACCGCCGACGGCAACGAAATTCCCATAGCAAGCACATACTCGCCAATCTGTAACGGTGAAGACGAAATGACCGGCGTAATCGTAGTATTCAGGGACATCACCGCCCGCAAACAAGCCGAGCAGGCCCGCAGAGATCGCGAAACTCTTGAGATGAACGAACGTCATCAGCGAACCATCGGGCAGTATCTACACGATTCTCTCGGTCAGAATCTCACCGCCATCGCGTGCCTGGCAAAGACGCTGGAGCGGTCCAGCAACTCGCCAGACGATAGCGTTTCCGAAGCGGCTACGGAGATTATTGAACTGGCCAAGAGTACCACGCAGTTGACGCGTTCACTGACCAGAGGGCTGTGCCCTGCCGGTATAGGTGTGGACGGTTTGATGACAGCATTGCATGAAACAGCGGCCGACACCGAACGCCTGTTTGGAATATCCTGCACATTTCATTGCGACGAGCCTGTTCCTGTCGCCGACTCAACCGCGGCGACGAACCTGTTTTTCATCGTTAGAGAAGCGATCAACAACGCCGTGAAGCACAGCCACGGAAAGAATATCCGTATACAGCTATCATTACTTGACCAATGTGCCGCACTATCGATAGCTGACAATGGCACAGGCCTGTCGGAGAACATCGGGGGGCCGGGATTGGGGTTGTCGATAATGAAACGTCGCGCCGAAACAATCGGCGGCACATTGAATATAAAACCGGTAAGGGGTAAGGGAACGACCGTGGAGTGTCGTTTTCCGCTCATACAGACAACGCACGAAAGGCAACGTGCAAGATAGAAGGGGTTCATATGGAAAACAGTACTGCGACTACGACGGTCTTTGTGGTGGACGATCATGCGATTGTGAGAAAGGGTTTGTCGGCACTAATTAATCAAGAACCCGATATGTGCGTCTGTGCGGAAGCAGGCAGCGTCGCCGACGCTATCGTTGGAATAGATCAACACGAACCGGACATCATCATCATGGATATCACGCTTGGTGACTCCACAGGCTTGGACCTCATCAAGAAACTATCCACAAGGCATCGCCAGATCCCCATCCTTGTCCTGTCAATGCACGAAGAGACGCTCTATATGGAACGCGCGCTGGCAGCGGGTGCCAAGGGATACGTCACCAAAGATGAAGTCACCGATGAACTGCTGGTCGCGATCAGGCATATAATGAGCGGAGAAACCTACCTCAGCGACAAGGTAGCCATGAAAACGTCCGGCAGAATGGTCATGGACTCCGATGGTAATCTGGTCTCGCGAATCCAGACACTTACTGATAGAGAACTGGAGGTCTTCGAACTCGTCGGAAACGGTTACGGCACGAGCGAAATCGCAAACCAGCTCAGCCTCAGTGCCAAGACAATCGGAACCCACAAAGAACACATCAAGCTCAAGCTGATGCTTGCAGGCAGCGACGAACTGCTACGATATGCCATAAACTGGCGATACGCAAAGTAATCGATACCGTCCACGCCGAAGCCTTCGGGCGTCGATATCATTCGATGCCCGAAGCCGGCGCGGGGTGCGGATCCACCGCTTCAGCGGGGAATTCCACCAGACGATCAATCCGCTCACAGGGCACTGCAATCGTCACGCCGCATTCTTCAGACATTCGGGTCCCAATCTTCATCGTTCGAGACGCACTTTGATGTTTTGACAGTGGCTTCTGCCTGGGCTTTCCAGCCTGCCGGATCGGAAAGCGGGCGTAGCGGCTGCCTTGCACCTGTGAATATCGGCAGGTGCTCTCCCCGCGGCGTAATATCCACAACATCGTTACCGATCCAATGTGCCTGATATACGCTTTCCTTGCCTTCTTCGCCGACTGCCACTCGCTGCGTGAATTGCGGCTGAGGGTATTCCAAAGTCAGCGTGTCACCTTCGGACACTCCCACGAACCGCACATAGTTGCGATACCAGTCCGCCTCGATCACGTTACCATTGTGTTTCGCCACGACCTGATCCTGCGGCGCCCACGCCGGCGGGCGAATGTGAAAATCAGCCTCCTTGCCAGCGGTCACTTCCAACTTGCCAGTGTGCGGCGAATGCGTCCTGACCGTAGCGGCCTGGGCATCGCGATCCAAAGCCATATTCACATACACGCAGTCGCCCGTGTCAACAACTGTATTGCTCCACGCCAAATAGATAGATCGCATACCTTCCGGAGGGCAGCACCCCATCATGTTCATATCGCAGCCACCCCACTCCTTGCCGAAAACCCAATCGTTGGGGTTCTGACGAGCGAGAAAACCGCCCTCGTACTTGCGTAACAGGGTCAGCGCGGCCTGCACATCCTCAGCCGGTTTTTCCGCGTGAATACTGCGATAAAGCTTCTCGTACTCGGGCGTCACGAAGAACTGCGCCATGGGAAGATAGTTCCGCACTGCGCGTTCCACGTGGTCCCAATACTCTTCGTAGCCAGCTTCTGCGAGGACTATCGCAAGCTCAACCATGTCACCGGTCCCGCATGTTTCGGAGCGATACCGCCCGTGAACGTGGAGATTCTCGGGATACCATCCCCAGTCAGTACCGTTGGCGACAGTGTGCTCATATGCACGCTTGGCCCATTCGATAAACCTGGCGTTATCTGCCGCCTGGCCAACCATTGCGACACCGAGCACCGCTCGCATGGTGAGGTGCACATTCGGGCTCTGGTGACTTCCGTCGGGGAGTATCCTGTTGGTCTTGAGTGTTTTCTGGACGCCGGCCATTATCCCCTCAGCCATCGCCTCGGCGAACTCCAGCACGCCCTCGTCGCCGGTGACCAGCCAATGCATGCAGACCGCATCGAGTATGCTGGGATAATGCAGCGAGCATCCCTCCAGCCATTTGCCGTCGCGGCACCAGGCCATACCACCTTCATACCACATCAGGTTGCCGCAGCTGCTCGCCAGCGACATCAGCCCCTCAACCAGTTTGTTGGCCAACTCAAGATACTGCTCATCCTGCGTGCGAACGTAATGCTCAAGAGTAGACCTGAGCAGAATAGCAGTGGACCACGGCGATGCTGCAGGCTCGTTGCCATCGGCAGGAACACAACCCGCACGGGGGCTGCACCAAACCAAACCGTCATCGCGAACATAAGACAGAAGCCGAGCCCTGATACGCTCCTCAACGTCTCCCCCCACGTCAAATCCGGTCATTTCTCGCATATACCCAAATTCGAGTTCCATACGGCTCTCGGTATCGCCAGGAGCTATATCGTCATGTTCGTCATCACCCGTGCCCGGTGGCAGGCTCAGAGGCCAGATATGGAATCTGCACTCGTAATCTCGTAGCGGCTGGGGGTTGCAGACCAGATAGTGCATCGCCCAGGCAGCCATGCCCGTCAGATCGGGCCCTTTCCAGCCGACATCGGATAATTCGCCTGCGTTAAACCATTTACTGACGGTAAGTTCGTCTGCCTGGCTAAGAAAGCTCTTCAGCGCTGGTTCAATGGCAAGATATTCTCTCATGGTACATCTCCATTTGTGTTGGTAACTGCCGGGCTTTCCTGAGTATCTCATCCACTATAAGATGTCAAGCGAAGCAACGTACATTAAGCACAATTCCCTGTTTCGGTATGACAAATGTGCGATTATGCTTCCTTGCTCCATGGATTCACAGAGTTTATAATCTCTGGGGTTCCGCAAACTGGGCCGCCGTGGCAAAATGGATTCTGCCAGGAGAATACACATGACAAGACCTACCGCCTCATTGATCGGGCTGGCACTTTGGATATGTTGCCTGGCTACTGGATTATCCGGATGCAATAGCGCGACCAAACCATCCGAAACTTTCGTTGAAAAGAACGAAGCTCTCACGGTTTCGGACATATCTGCTTCTGAATGCAAACCTTTCGATCGTCAGCCGATCCCCGAACCTGTCGATCTCCTGCTGCCCAAATCGCTCAATATTCACCAATTCACCGGAACTCGCACATTCGATGAAGATGGCGGCATTCGCGGTATAGATGTGCGGGTAGAAGCATTCAACGCATTCCGCGAACCGACGAAAGCCTTCGGTAATTTCCGTTTCGAGATATACACATACGCAGCCAATAATCCCAACCGGCGAGGAAAACTCTGGGGGATATGGCAGGTCACGTCGATGCTGGACGCCGACACGAACCTCCAATATTGGAACCGAACCCAGCAGATGTACGAATTCAAGCTCCAGTGGGACAAACCAATACCAGTCGGAAGGAAGTTCATTCTGGTTG
>CBDUQP010000111.1:0-11620 GCA_965369385.1 uncultured Phycisphaerales bacterium | reverse complement strand
CTCACCTGCTCTGTGTACGAGAATTCTTTCCTGCCAGAAAGAATTCTCGTACACGAACCCTGCTTGCCTGGGAGGGCGCGTTGTGATATTCCAGAGGCTGCGTTTTCTAGTAGAGCAGCCTTACAGATAGGACAACGAATGAATATCCATGTGGTCGTACCGTTTGCCGCAGCCGAGCGTGAGGTTAGTATATGGGCCGAACAGGAGGCGGATATAGATTTCCGCAATCAGCCAGTCCGGCCTCGTGAGTCGCGACGGACTCACCCGCTCACAGGTCCGTGACCTGCTGAGGCGTTGCAGAAAGTGGCGTATAGGACAGGATTGTCCGTTGATTGCAGAAAAACACTGATCGAGCTAACATTGCTGTTGCCTGATGTGTGGCGTGCCGGTAGTATTCCTGCGATTTTGCTATGACAATTAGGTGTGCAAGATTGTACGATTATATACAGATGGATTGACCATCATGATGAAGGCCATCGCTGCCAGTCATTCGCAACTGAGAGGATGCTGCTGTGAATTTTCTTGAAGATAAGGGTATTTGGGATTTGCTGCTCATGGTGTCGGTGCTTGTGCAGACCACCATCATTGCGTATGTCTACAAGCCCAATTGGAAGGCGTTCATTCTTACATTGCCCGTTCCGTTCAGCTTTTCAACGCTGGCCGTGGGGGCCGAGCTTGGCACTGCATGCGTTATCGGCATGATTGTTCTTTGGATGTACACTCATGGCGTGCGGATTCTGCACTGCAAGTTCAAGCTGTCGATCATCCCTTCGATTGCCATCTCGGCGATTGGATATTGCCTGCTCAGCTCGCTGCTGTTGCCTCTGGTGACTAAGATTGATGGTGACCTGGCGTTCTGGATAGCGCTTGCGGCCGTCTATGCAGGTGCGGTTGTCCTGTATGTTCGTCGCCAGCATCACAACGAGCAGGGACATCGCAGCCCGCTTCCGTTGTGGAAGAAGCTTCCGGCGATCACGATTGTGATTGTGTCCATATTGGCGATCAAGGCCCAGATGCAGGGGTTCATGACGCTCTTCCCGTTCGTTGGCGTGGTGGCAGCCTACGAAGCTCGACATAGCCTCCAGACAATCTGCAGACAGATTCCCGTGCTGGCTATGTGCATGCTGCCGCTAATGGGTGTTATCCGACTGACGCAGAACGCGATTGGCCTTGGGCCCGCGATTCTTGTCGGATGGATTGCGTTCCTGATTGCCTTGTGGGTGGTTACCAGGCACATGTGGGCTGCGGACGCCAATGCAGCCAGCGAACAGACGAAAAAAATACTGGTAGAGGAAGTATCATGCCAACCGACAGAATAACAGGCGGTTTTTTTGACCTGACACACGTTAATATATGGGACGCCGCATGGTGGACCGATCAGTGCAGGTTCTGGAAGGAAGAGAACTGGAAGGCGCTCATCGCCGACATGCACGGCGTGGGCATGGATACTGCCATATGCATCACCACTGCTCTGTGGGGACGCCCGCATTTTCCCGGATATGAGAAAACAGTCGGCAAGCAGTTGCTGATGGGTTGCCCCGATCCGTTGCGTGCGTGCGTTGACGAAGCGGAACGTCTGGGCATGAAAATGATGTACGGTCTCGGCCTGCGCGGCAGGTGCTCGCAGGTACGCGACTATGCCCACATGCAGCCGCCCTGGCCTGATGTGTGGTTCGAATGGAACCAGGCCCTCGCCGAAGCGATTATGGAAATGTATTCAGACCGGCCGAGCTTCGCCGGTGTGTATATCCCCTACGAGATCGATTTTGCTATCGACAATGGATACATGATCGATCTGTACGAGAAGCTGATCAAGCAATACCTGCGGCCGGTGATTGGCGCGGACACACCGATAATGATTTCGCCCGGTTCGCTGGGCAACCATGGCGACAGCAGCATGCTGGCTTCGCAGATCGAGCGCACTGATGTGAACATTCTCGCCCCGCAGGATTATGGCGGCAGGACCGATCAGGGCGTGGACCCGCTGGAGTTTGTCCGCAGTAATGCGGAAGTCCTTGCAGGGATTCGCGAGCAGACGGATCGTGCGGGCGTTACGCTGTGGTGCAACTGTGAAGTGTTCAATCTGGATCCCAATCCCGATGGCAGAGTTGTCTGCATGCCGGGCGATATCGAACGCATCAAGGAACAGATTGAGTTGGCCGGTCCGCTGGTGGACAAGCTGATCTGCTACCAGTATCAGGGGATCATGAATCGCAAGACCGATCTTGTGCAGATTGGCGCCCCCGGAACGCAGAAGCTCTATGACGGGTACATGGAGTATATTCGCCAGCTCGACGCCAAGTAGAATCCGAGGCAAACATCTAGGGATGTAGGAAAATGCAGACACGCGAAGCCTATTGTGGTGATTGGCCGATAGACAGGCCCTTCAGAGTGAAAGTGACGGCGAACGCCAGCGACGTGGCGGCGCCGTATACGCCATTTGCCGTCGAGCTGGATTTTGCTGCGCTGCTGCAATCCGCTGACAGTGAAGGGGAGTTCGACCGCAACTCGGTGCTTGTCACACGCATCGATGGCACAGACAGGCAGATGCCGATTGCCCATTCGATGTCGGAATGGTTCGCGGTGCGTCAATGCGGGGACATTTCGTGGGTGATCGAGCAGGCAGACCAGCTTGAGTACTACGTGTACTTTGATATTGCCGCCAACGGTCCATACACCCCGCCAGCCCAGATCGCAGCCGTCGGCAATGGCGATGCTCTTCGTGGCAATACCATGCAGGGCGAGCCGGTGGATGTTGGCATACCCTGCCAAGCCCCCGTGTATCTCGATCTGACCGGCGATGGGCGTCTGGATATGCTGATCGGTAGTATCTACTCCAACACGGTTGGCTTCCCGTATCACTGTACGTTCGTATTTCGCAATATCGGGACCAACGCCAAGCCGCTCTACGAGGACTTCACGCGTCTGCACGTCGATGGCGATATACCCCCGGTTGGTGTGTTCGCAGCCGTCGACTGGAACGGTAACGGCCTGATCGATCTCGTCGCCAAGCCGTACATGAGCAACGAAGTGCAGGTACTGCTGAATACGGGCCAGCGCGACGCCAATGGCCTGCCGGTTTACACCAAGGGCGAAGCGATAGATCTGTCTGACGTGACCGGCCCGGGCGGTCAGTGCGGCCTGGGGTCAATGCAGCTTGTAGATCTTCATGGCGATGGGCGTCTGTTCCTGGTGGGTGTGGGGCGGGAGCTTTCCGACAAATCGAAGTATGGGCACATTTTTGGCCCGTATTATGACAACTACGTCGTGGTCTTCGAGAACGATTCTCCTGCAGGCGCGGCCCCGAAGTTTACCAAATCCTACAGGCTCACCGACAGCGAGGGGGAAGTGCTTTCGGTCAAGGGCAGTTGCAGCGGGATAATCTGCGACTGGAACCAGGATGGCGTGTGGGACGTGGTGCTACAGGAAACCCAGGATAACAGTGCTCGCCAGGTGATGCGCCTGTTCCGCAACGAGGGCAGCAATACCCGGCCGAAGCTGGTGGACGCCGGCCTGCTGGCTGGCGGGGAGTATCTCTGGCCTGGATTGCAGTACTACGACAACGAATGCTACAAGGGTTTCATGGCGCTTGAGAAGACCGACTTCTTCCGCTATGTCGAAGTGACGGGCGTGGAAGATGGCATGCCGGTTCTGTGTGATCGCGGATACATGCACCAACTCAACGGCCGCGTGACGGTGGGGCAGTATTCCTGGCCGTTCGTGTGCGATTGGGACGGTGACGGCGGGCGGGATATAGTCGCGGGCAGTTGCTCAGGCAGTCCGTTCGTGATAGAGGAAGTCGGCAGGCAGGACCCTCCGGTGTACAAGCCCAGGCGTATTCTTGAGTCCGCGGGCGAGCCGATCTGGCATACATGGTGCAGCGCGTTTGGGCAGATGGGCGGCGAACGCACGGAAGGATACTGGGAGCCGGCAGTGGTCGATTGGGATGGCGACGGTTTGCCGGACCTGCTTGCGCCTGTGGGGATCTCGCACGGTAAGTTCGTCGATGGCGAAGTTCTGCCGGATGGGCGACTCTTCTTTTACAAAAATATTGGGACTCGCAACCAGCCACGCTATGGCGAAGCGCAGGAAGTGACGCTGGCGGACGGTTCGCCTGCGATGGCGGCTGCGGTGGCGTTTCCGGTTGACTGGGACGGTGACGGGACGGCTGAGCTGGTGGCATTTGATATGTCTGACCGGCTGTGCGTGTTCAAGCTGGCGGACCCCGCTGACCCGCTGACGTTGCTTCCGGGCAAACCGCTGATGATGGCCGACGGTACGGAATTCAGTGCCCAGAAGGTTTACGATCTGGTTGGGCGAATGTGGAGCTTGAACCAGACCGTGTGCGATTGGGATAACCGCGGCGTATGGGATGTCATAATCGGAACGCGGGAAGCCATGTTCCTGTTCCGCAACGAAGGCACCAACGAGCAGCCGGCATTCGCCGATGGCGAGGAACTGGAGTTGTGGGGCGAGCCGATCAAGCACTCCGTTCACAGCTTGCGGCCGTGCGCGGTGGATTGGGACGATACCGGCAGATGCGACCTGTTGGTTGGCGGCGAATCTGGCTGGATGTACCTGTTCAGGCGGCCGGTGTTTGATGGTGCGCGGCCAGAGAGTGTAATTGGCGACGTGCAGACAAAAAAATAACCCTACTACCAGGCGGCCGAAGGGGAGAGGCCACCCGGTAGCGGGCATGTACGTCATAGGCTCTGGTGCTGACCGGAAAAGGAGAAGAAGAAACCGGCCAGCGAGCCTGTCGCAACGCGGGTGTGGGCACTCCCGGTGCGACGCCCGGCAAAACCCTCCAGCCTGCCGGACAACAGAAGATTAGAATTCATATCTTGGCGGGGCAAACGGGAATTCAGAAAGTTTTCGATTGTCACCATATTTGTATTGCCGCAAAGTCGCTGCAAACGGATGCTGTCTGCGTCCTACAGATAATTTGCCCGATGCGATATGAGGTGTAACCGATGGAGAAGAGAGAACTTGGCAATGTCATCAAGATCATTGCTGGCGAGGGAATATGGGGTGTGATGTGGGGCATGTTGCTTCCGAGCACTATTCTTGTGAGTATTCTGAGCCGGCTAGGTGCCGGCAAGCCGATGATCGGTAGCATAGAGACTGTCTGCGGGATGCTCGTGCTCATGCAGATGGTGGGGTTGTATCTCTTCGTGTCACGCCGAAAACGCAAGGCACAAATGATAATGATGCATCTTCTGGCGATCGTGCCATCGTTACTATTTGATGTGTGCGTTCTTTGGACCGCAGACTGGTATTCTCAGGCCTTCATCCGTTGGGCATTGTTTTGCAGTTTCGCAGTCAGGATGATTATCCTTGGTATATCGGGAAGTGTATGGCTGGACTGGATGCGGGGCTTGCTTCACGAACGAATACGTGGAAGAGTGCTTGGCATGGGGCTGTTTGTGGGCTTTGCCGGCGGCGTTCTCAGCAGTCTGCTGGCGGGGGAGCTGATCAGGCTATATGATCTTAATGGATACATTATATTGTATCTCATGGCTGTGTGTATCGGTTCGGCGTCAATGATTCTGTTCTGGCTCGTGGACGATCCCGCCTCCGGCGAGCCGGATAACGAGGATAAACCGAATCTTTCCCTGCTCGCCAAACGTTTTGCCGCCAGCCTTGGCGAACCCAATTTCCGCAATTTCCTGATAACAAGAACGCTGGCAACGTTGGGGTTCTGTATCCTGCCTTTCATTGCGCTGTATTATCGCAGTGTGCAAGGTGGCGGGCTTGACGAGAGTACAGTCGTTAAGTGCGGGGCCGGACTGACGGCAGGAATGGCGATAGGTACGCTGGTTTTCGGGTGGGTAGGCGACAAGGTTGGCCACCGGCTCGGGATCGTATTCGGGTGCGCAATGCAAGCCGTTACGCTTGGTGTGCTTCTTTGTGTGCCTGGGCTGCTGGGGTGCGTGTTGGTGTACTTGCTGGCAGGCTTATGTGCCGGAGCCAATAGCCTGGCACACATAAACATGCTGATGGAGACCTGTCCGCACGATCATTATGCCGGGCATATTACCATCGGTAACCTCGCAATGGCGATTCCACTGATGTTGGCGCCGCCGCTTGCAGGTTGGCTTTCAACTGTTTCCGATGAGCATGGGCTGCGAATTGTGTTTGTCGTGTGCATATGTTTCAGTACAATTTCGCTTCTCTGGGTGCTGGCGATGGTGCGAGAGCCCCGGCTGCTGCTGGTTACACAGGGGACGCCACTGCAAAATGACACAACTGTTTGCTCGAAGGACGAAGGTCTTGTATAGTTCTTTGGCCGTACGTAAGCGGTTCTACAGGTCGAAACAAGGAGTATTGTCGTGCCTGATCATGCCGAAGCCAAGCTCGTGCGTCCTCGCGGGGGATTGCCAAACGTCATCGCAAGACTTCAAGCCGGCAAGGATGTGACAATCGCCTATTTCGGCGGGAGCATCACCCAGGCCGACGGCTGGCGCCCCATGACGCACAAGTGGTTCCGCAAGCAATTCCCCAAGGCGAAGGTCAAGCAGGTCAACGCCTCAATCGGCGGGACGGGGTCTGGACTTGGCGTGTTCAGACTTCAGCGGGACGTGCTTAAGCATGATCCCGATCTGGTGTTCGTCGAGTTTGCCGTGAATGATGAGGGTGTCACGGCGCGGAATATCTGGCGGTCGATGGAGGGGATAGTGCGCCAGATTCGCAGACACAATGCCGAAACCGATATCTGCTTCATCTACACGATGAATTCCAAATGTATGCCCCGTTACTACAAGAAGGGCTTCTGTTCGCCTCCCGCATCAGCGATGGAGAAAATCGCCGATCATTACAATATTCCTTCCATCGATGTCGGCCTGAAGATATTCGAGATGGTGCAGGCCGACGAAATGGTCTACATGCGCAAGGATGGTGTTGATCCGGGCGACAGGATTGTATTTGGAGGCGATATCTGCCATCCCACCAGGGAAGGCCACGAGGTATACGCCAAGGTTATCACCGATGCCATTGAGAATATGATTCCTTCCGGCAAGGGCGCGGGTAAGGGCAAGATTACCAAGTATCGCATGAAGAAGCCCTTCGCTGCGGACAATTTGGAAGATGCGAAAATGGTTCCGCTGACTGGGGCCATGTTGACCGATGGTTGGCACAAGTTACCCAAGCGCTCATCCGTTCTGAGCAACGTGTACACCAAGTGTCCGCCGGACTTGTGGGAAGCCACCGAACCGGGCGAGAAGATTTCCTTCAAGATGCGGGGTAGCAAGGTGATGCTGTATGACCTCGTCGGCCCCAGCGGTGGGGAGGCCATTGCCACGCTGGACGGCAAGAATCCGGTAATTGTCCCGCGATTCGACGCATATTGCTCCTATCACCGGTTGTCGCACATGGCGATTGGCGACAGACTATCGCCAAAGAAGGTTCACACCGTTGAGATCGAAATCGGGCGAAGGCAGCCGGACAGAAGCCCCGTAACCGACACGATCAAGGACAATCCCGATTTCGACCCCTCCATTTTCGACGGTACGGCAATGTGGGTGGCAGCCATAATGCTTGTAGGCGAAATCGTAGAAGATTAATCCGCAGCTACAGCCAGCCGAGCTTGCCTGGCCAGTTTGTGTCTATCAGGTCGGCTACGGAGTTGATTACGATTGATGGCTTGAATCGTGACTGGGATACGTCTTCTTTGCATGATACGCCTGAAAGCACCAGTGCCGAACGCATGCCGTATTTGTGAGCCATGCCGATATCGGTCATCAGTCTGTCGCCTACAATGGCGATTTCCTTCGTCTTCACGCCGAAGTGCTCGCGTGCGGCCTGCACTATCCAGCGGTTTGGTTTGCCCGCTATGGCCTTGGGCGTCACGTTAATCGCGGCCTTTATCGCAGCCAGCACCGCACCCGCATCGGGAATGCATCCGCCGGCGCAGGGGCATGCGGGGTCCGGATGTGACGCCACCAACGGTACGCCGGACATCATGAGTTTGATGGCGACAGTGAGATCAGTGAAGCTCAAATGGGGGTCGAACCCGACCAGGACCGCCGAGGGGCTGTCGTCGGTGTGGCGGTAGCCCTTGGTAGCCAGATAATTCTTAAATGCATCTGTTGCAAGCATGTACACGTCTGGTCCGAGCATCAGATCTTCCAGCATTAGCACTGTTGCTTCGGCGCTGGTTATGATGTTCTCCATGGAGGCATCCACGCCTATCTTCTGCAGTTTGGCGAGGTAATCGTCCGGCCCGATCGAGCTGTTATTGGTCATGAACCCGTAAGAGATGCCGCTGTCGGTGAGTTTCGCCAGCAGGTCATTGGCGCCCGGCAGGAGCACGCCGTCAACGTATATCGTCCCGTCCAGATCGAACAGGATGGTCTTCACTATTTGTGCGTTTTGTGTCATCTACATCTCCGTTGGGTCGCCGGCCATGCCGAGCCCCGGCAAATCGGTTGCAGCATTCCGCTCCGATCATACATCTTTGCCTCACCATGTCAAACAGGAGGAATGTGTATGTTTAATCGTTCCAAGGCGGCGAAATGGCTATCATCTGCGGCCGAAATGGATACCATTGTCGGGCTACAGTTTCGTTGCGTGATGTGTTCAGGAATCCTAGTAATGAGCGAGAGTAAACACGCAAAGAGCGGTATCATTCTCGGCGCGATAGCGATATGTCTCTGGTCCACCACCGGAGCGTTGCTTTGTGTTGGCGTCTCCGACATCGATGTGTGGCAGTTTCTGGCGGTATCCTGCGGGCTGACAGGCGTATTTCAGCTTACCGTTCATGGCATCCGCAAGCGGGAGTTCGCGTCGTGTTTCCGCTTGCCCTGGCGGCTGTGGGCGATAATTCTGGGTTGCTTCGTTGTCTACAATATGTTGCTTCCGCACGGTTTGGCGATGTGCAGAAACGATAGCGAAAAGTGCGTGGTCAATCTTGTCAACTACCTCTGGCCGGTGCTTATCGTGGTATTTTCGGTAATCTGGGTGCCGGGCACGCGGCTGAGCTCGCGACTGCTGGTGGCGATAGTGCTGTCAATGCTTGGAATCGGTCTTGCCGGTTACGAGAGCATCAGCAGCGCCTCGGGAGGCGAGATCACGGAGGATTTCAGCATAGTCCCGTATCTTATGGTAGCTGCCGCGGCGGTTCTCTGGGCGGTCTTCTCCTCTCTTCAGGCACGCTGGCGAGCTTGGTCCGGGAAATTTGTCACACCGCCTCTGGCGTTCATCTCTATCAGCGCTATCGCTGGCATCGTTTGCATTGCCCGGTGGCAGTGGCAGCCGCTTAGCCTGCGTCAGTGGATGGTGATCTGCATGCTGGCTTTTGGCCCGTATGGGGTGGGGTATTTGCTCTGGGAACGTGCATTGCACAGGGCTCCGGCTACACTGCTGGGGATGATGGCGTCGGCTACGCCGGTGCTGTCCACGTTTGTGCTTTGCCTTGTTCAGCGTCACATGCCGGGCAAATATATCATCGCCGGGGCGTTGCTCATCAGCATGGCGGTCCTGCTGACGGTGATTGGCAAGAGCCGATCTGGCGGGGTGTCGGGCATATCGGGCAGCCCTGATTGACGCTGGCTGGGCCACTTGCGATCTTGCACATCCATAGTTACTCCCCAAATGCCCCTTAATGTGTTGCAAGCGGGTTATGTTGGACGCTAATATCGTCGGTTCCGCAGGGCTCGTGTGCGAGACTGGCGGGTATTTCAGCCGCCTGGGCGTGTATCTTCGGCGGTCCGGTGATTCGATGGTTTTAAGTAACCAACATAGTAGGAGTTGGTGATGAAAAAGAATGACGAACTGAGGATTGGCGTAATTGGCTCTGGCGGGCGGGGGGCACTGGCTGGCCATGCCCACAAACCCGGCGAGGGCTCCCGTATTGTCGCTTGCTGTGACATCTATGATGATCGCCTTGCCAAGAACAAGGAAACCTATGGCGATGACATCTTCGTAACGAAGGATTATCGGGAGATTATTGATTGCAAAGATGTTGATGCGATTTTTGTCTGCTCTCCCGACTTCCTGCACGAAGAGCATACCCTGGCATGCCTCGAAGCAGGCAAGCATGTGTACCTGGAAAAGCCGATGGCTATCACGGTCGAAGGATGTGACAAGATCCTGCAGGCCGCCTACGATAACAAGGTCAGGCTCTATCTCGGCCACAATATGCGGCACATGGACTTCACCAAGAAGATCAAGGAAGTGGTGGACTCTGGCGCGATTGGCGAAGTGAAAGCCGCCTGGTGCAGACACTTCATCGCTTACGGATGCGATGCCTACTACAAGGACTGGCACGCCGAGATCGCCAAGTCTACCGGGCTGCTGCTGCAGAAGGCCGCTCACGATATAGACATCCTGCACTGGATATGCGGTGGATACTCCAAGCGAGTAGTCGGACAGGGCGGACTGGTGCTTTACGATCAGATCACAGACCGTCGCGACCCGTCCGATACCAGCCACGCCAATGTGAGCTGGACGGACAACAAGTGGCCGCCGCTTTCGCAGAAGAACCTCAACCCGATTGTCGAGGTAGAGGATGTCAGCCATATGCTGATGCACCTGGATAACGGCGTATTCTGCACCTATCAGCAGTGTCACTTCACCCCCGATGCGTGGCGTAACTACACGATTATCGGAACCGAAGGCCGCGTTGAGAACTTCAATGATAGTCCTGGCGAATGTGCCGTTCGCGTGTGGAACAAGCGAAAGAGCTACAATGCCTTCGGTGACGAGCAGTACTTCATCGCCGAAGCCCCGGGCGGGCACGGCGGCGCTGATCCTCGAATTGTGCAGGAGTTCGTCGATTACGTGAAGACCGGATGCAAGATATCCACATCTGCGGTGGCGGCTCGCTTCAGCGTAGCTGCGGGTTGCATGGCTACGAAATCTATCCGCACAAACTCAATGCCCTATGATGTTACTCAGCTCGACCCGAAGATTCGTGCACACTTCGAGGCCGATGTTGTGGAATAGGCGTTACAGGCGACGAGAAGTTCCAGAAGTTGAAAAAGTTGAAAGAGTTTTCAAAGCGGAGGCCGCCGACACGAATCGGTGCCTCCGCTTTCTTATGTGCCATGGTTACGCGCGATTCCGCCGGCGATTCAAAAAAGACTATAATACTTTCAACTGCCTCGGTTGTGTGCATGGTGCTGTTGGGGTATTCGGGATATTGGAGATTTTGAAAATACGTGGCGAATCCTTGAATCTGCAAATATGCTGATATTCGAAAGGGCTTAACTATGGCTGACGAGATTATCCTGACCGATATGGGCAAGTGTGCTCCCGGCGATGCCATGCGAACGAATGCCACCGCCGATGCATGGCAACTGGTGGACTACGAAGCCGGCGAGCTTACCGGCAAAATGATAATAGCCCAGCCGACGGTAGACGCCCCTGACGTATCGCTTCCGCTCGAAGCAACCGGCTGGCACGCCATAAGCGTCGGTGGACCGCCGATCAACAGACTGTCGGTATATTCTGGTGGATAAGTTCGAGCAAAAACGAGATCAGTTCCCGCCACGGCGGGCAGGCCCAATGGCACTGCCGTCGCCTTTGGCCGTTTCTTTGTCGTTCGGGCCGAAGGTCCGATGGGCAGTTAGCCGGGGGTCAGCCGCGACGTAAGTCGCGGTGCAGCCCCCGGATACAGCTC
>CBDUQP010000110.1:0-11629 GCA_965369385.1 uncultured Phycisphaerales bacterium | reverse complement strand
TCGCGGCTGACCCCCGGCTAACCGCCCATCGGACCTTCGGCCCGAACGGCAACGGCAACTAACGACCGGGCGGACACATAGGTCCGCCCCTACCTACGGCCTGTCTGCCGGGACCTTCAGGTATTCCAGCGATTGGGCCAGCACCTTCTTTACGAACGGAGCCGCCACCATGCTGCCGTAATAGCCCTTGTCCCGCTCAGGCCAGTATATCGAAATGAGGCACACAAGCCGAGGGTTACTCACAGGCGCACCGCCCGCGAAGCTGCCCGTATAGGCATCATCAACATACCCGCCGGGACCGGGAATCTGGGCGGTGCCAGTCTTGCCGAAACTGGTCCACTTGGCCATCTGACAATTCTTACCAGTGCCCCGAACCACCACCTGCTCCAACACCTTCAGCGTCTCAGCCGCAACTTCCGCGCGAAGCACACGCCTGATCCTGTGTTTCCGTGCCCTGTAAACCACCTTGCCCGTCGGGTCTTCGATCCTATCAACTATATACGGCTTGTAGAGCACGCCGCCATTGGCCAGAGCTGCAAATGCCATTGTCATCTGAAGCGCCGTGGTTGACATCTCCTGGCCGAAAGGTATCCGCCGCAAACTGTAACCGTCCCACTTGGCCAGCGGGCGGATAATGCCCCTGCTCTCGCCCGGGAGGCGCAGGCCCGTCTTGATTCCCAAGCCGTAGGCTTTCGCATATTTGTGCAACCGCTTATTTCCCAGCAGCTCACCGATCTTCGCCATCAGGATATTGCTTGAATGAACGATACCGTCTTCCACGCTCAACTGGCCATAGGACTGGCCGTGATCGGTGATCCGTCCGCCCTTCCTGGCGATATAGGTACCGTTATGGCAGAAGATCATCGTCTTGTAAGTGGCGACGCCTTCGTTAACGGCGGCCGCTGCGAATAGCGGTTTTGCTACACTTCCCGGCTCAAATGGCACAGTAATCGCGCGATTCACGCGGCTGCTACCCTTACGATTGTAATCGTTCGGATCAAATGAGGGAACAGAGCACATCGCCAGAATGCGGCCAGTGTATGGGTCCACCACCACCCCGGTTCCCCATGTTTTCTCGCCTCCGTATTGGTCTATCGATTCCTTGATCGCCTTCTGCAGAAACCCCTGGATGATCGGCTCGATGGTTACGTAGACGTGGCTGCCATCCCGCGGAGAACAACTCTTTGAGTAAATCCGCCTGATTGCCCGCCGCCGCGAGTCAATCTTCACCACACGCTTGCCCTGCTGAGCTTGCAGCGATGCTTCCATCGATAGCTCTAACCCGCCGCCAGCGTCGCCATTGGGACGCCTGAAGCCAATAACCGTAGCCGCCAGACCGAACGCGGGATAGCTTCTCCGCCACTCATGCTCAATGCCTATCGAACGAAGCTTGAGCTTCCTGATTGCCTCGACTTGGGCGGGAGTTATCTCGCGATAGGGAGCTTCTTTGAGCTTGGCATACTGCCTGTCACGCAGGAGCATGATGGTGTTCTGGATTTCGATCGGGTCGACGCCAAGGGCATCACCCACCTGCGAAGCGACCTCCATGAGCTGATCGTCAGGTATGAGCGAGGGATCGGCAAAACACGTGGCCACCTGGTAACTAAGAGCCATCGGAACCTGGCGGTCGCCACTTACGGCATATATGCTGCCCACGCGCGCGGGAAGAGGAATGGTGCGACTTTGCTGACGTTCATTGAGCTTGCGAGCGATCTCACCATGGAGATAAGGCAACACCGCCATGCGAACGCCCAGCGCGATAACTGCCACCACCAAAATGCCAAAGACCAGGCAATACCGCCATGTGCCGCCAGCCGGCGTGCTGTCGCTACTGCTTGTGGACAACCTGCCCATCAGTGCCAGTTTCCGCCGGCGTTTGCGTCGGCAAGGGTAGCGGCTTCGCTGCCATCGGCGGGGATCAGTGCCATCTCAATGGCGCGATTACGAACCAGAACGGGAGATGAAAGGTCAGCCAGTTCGCGTTCCTGAAGCCACAAACTGCGTCTCAGCGATGCGAGGTTATCCTCGGCCTTCTGAATCTGGTGTTGGCTGGTCAAAGTTAGTCTACGGATGTGCACCATGCCTACGGCTATTGCCGCCAGACTTGCTATCAAGAATATCAGGAATGCGTATCGCACGACAGGGCTCCCATCATCAGGCCGGAATATATAGTTTCATCCCAATCACAAGGTGATCGGGATCGCTGATCTTGTCACGATTTGCTTCTATTATCTTCGTCACAGCGGCCCTGCTGGCATCATCCAAATACTTGCGGGCGATTGTCGTGAGGTTGTCACCACGTTGAACCACGTGTATCTTCCGATGTTGGGGAGTTTGATCTCGCGCAGGGGCCGATGGGACCTCAACATGGTGTGCCCTGGCAAGTTCCTCAATAGACATTTCACGAAAGCCCGAAGCCCTGACCGTCCGTCTGCCCGAAACACCGGCCGGTGAAGCGCTGACCGGTGAACCACCGAGCTTAGGAATCTTCAGTTTCATGCCCACACGCACCGTGCCAGCATCGGCCAGAACGTCCCGGTTGGCTTCGAATATCTTCGTGTACAGACCGCCCTTATCCCGCCCGTAGTGGCTGCGGGCTATCCGCGTGAGATTGTCGCCGGCCTTCACCACATATACGATGCCGGGTGCCTGGCGGGGTTCAGTAACTGCAACCGCCGTGCTTTCTCGCCGGGCGGATACCGGAACTGTCCGAGCCGCAGCCGAGCGAGCGTATCGCTCCTGGCGGCTGGTTCGCCGACGGGCAGAACGCATGTGCCTGGGACGGGGCATGGGAGTTCGCCGCGCGGTAGCTGATGTGTTTATCACCGGTGACTGGGCATAGAAGCTCCTGTCCTTGCGCTGCTGTGTGGCCGGGCTGTCAGAATCCCCGGCGACCCAGAACTCGCTCAAGACAACAGCGAAGGCCACGATAAACACCAGCGATATCAGTAATCCTATTCTTGATTGCTTGCTCATGATTTCACTGCTCCGAATCAGTCACCAACCGCGCGAACGTGCGGCTGCATTCACATCTCGCTGATACGCTCTATACACCGCAGTTTTGCCGAGCGACTTCTCGGGTTGACTGCGATTTCCTGCTCGTCGGCAACCAGCGGCTTGCGGGTAATCAGCTTTGCCTGCCCGGTTTCTACCCACGATGCGAATCCGCGTTTCACCAAGCGATCTTCCAGCGAATGGAAGCTGATGATGCAGGCCCTTCCGCCCGGGTTCAGCACCTTCGGGATAGTCTCGAGCAAACGCTCCAGGCATCCCAGTTCATCATTCACGGCTATCCGCAATGCCTGAAAAGTTCGCGTGGCGGGGTTCACTCCCTGCCTGCTACGACGAGCCACTGCGGGTATCGCTCTGGTAATTACAGCAGCCAACGCACTTGTGCTTAATAGCGGCTGGGTCTTGCGAACCTTCACTATCTCGCTGGCTATCCGGCGGCTGAAACGTTCCTGTCCGTATTCGAAAATCAGATCGGCAAGTTCCTTCTCGCCGAGGGTGTTCACTATGTCTTCCGCGGTGCGCTCGAGACGAAGGTCCATTCTCATATCGAGTGGGCCGTCCTGCTGGAAACTGAATCCGCGCGCCGGGTCATCCAGATGCGTAGATGCCACGCCGATATCTGCAAGTATCGCATCGGCTCCGGATAGCTCAGCCTGCTGCAGCACAGTTTCAAGCTCGCTGAAGTTCGCCTGAAAGAGCCTTACTCTGGAGGAAAACTGTTCAAGCCCGGCCTTGGCCAGGCGGAGGTTGCCCTCGTCGACATCCATGCCTATAAGGCAACCTTCGCCTTCCCATGCACGCAGAAGTCCTTTAGCGTGCCCACCAAGTCCGACGGTGCAATCAACAGCAACTCCCCGGCGACAAACGCCAAGCAACTCCATGACATGGCGTTCAAGTACCGGAATATGACCCAAATTGTGATCCATCACAGGGCTATCACCTTCACCGGGAAGGGAGTCAAATCTTTCTAATGGCCAATTAACGTCCGATGCACAATGCAGACTCTGCAACGCCGCGAAAATTCCAGCTGGACATCCTTGCCCAGCTCAGACCGCTTCACAACTGCCGATTGCTTCCGAGGCACATTGGCAGAGTTAGAAAATTCCAGCTGGACATCCTTGCCCAGCTCAGACGGCTTGGCAACTACTCATTTCTTCTAACGCACATTGCGAAAATTCGGAAAATTCTACCCGGGCATACTCACCTCCCAACGACTGGATGCGGTCCAATCGTTGTGCCAGGTCCAACAGGCGTTTTTGCTGGTCGTCATCAAGACGTGATGGGTCGGCCAGTCGTTCACGCATCTCAGCCAGATTGTCGCCGCGACTTCCTTGCCACCGCTTCATACTGTCCATGGTCTGTTGGGTGATGAGCATGCTTGCAATCCTTTACCCGGGTTTTTCTATATTTCCATGCTCCGGCAATACCGGCCTGTCGGAGCTATATATCGTGGCGCCGCGCGACAACTCGGAATCCGTTCCGACACGCGACGTCTATTCCATATTTCCGGCCGAACTGACAGGGCAAAACACTTTGCTTTCAAAAGCCCAGGTTTTCCGCTAATCGCGGCAAGCCTCCGCCCACAGATCATGGGCGATATCAATTCAATCCATCTGATCTTCACCAGCAAGCAGCTCTGCCGCCTCGTAGAGCATCTCACCATAAGACGGCAAGGCCTCTTCAACGTGGCGTTCCCACTCCTCGCTGGGCCATATTTCTATATGATCGTTATTGCCCACCAGCGTCACAGCATCGCTCACGGTACCACGCTGAAGCGACTTCTCCGGAAGAACAACCCTGCCCTGCGAATCGGCCTTCACTACACGGGCCATCGCGAAGAACAGATCAATCTTCCGCTGGTTGCGGCTGGGCAACGGCGAACGCTTCATCGTCGCCAGCAAGCGACGGTAATAAACGTCGGGATAAAGCCACAAATGCCTGTCCGGCCCGAGGACGAGAATGAAGTTCTTCCCGTCCTCCTCGGCGACAATCTGATCGCGAATGGCAGTGCAGACCGCAAGCCGACGCTTGGGGTCAATCGTTGCCTCAAATTCACCGATCAATAATGCCATAATCTGGTACCTGCTGCCACTTCTTGGGAATTACAGGGATTCTATGCCACAAGCAGGGACAAAGACAACCAAAAAAAATGCCCCATCTGCTACATTAAGGCCTGCCAGTGAGGCCGGGACACCCAAAAACAACACCGCCCAATCCAACATTTGCGATATTGTCAACAGTTGCCACCATATCTTGCGTACTGGGTCAATCCTGCGATTCCTGCTGAAAAACGAAGAAATATCCAATTCTCGCCGGTGGACAGCTCACAACTGGCCAAACATCTCGCATTCCTGCCATCCGACGAACAAGCAAACCGGCTGGACCGCTGCCCGGCCGGAATGCGGCTTACTCGCTGTATCGGCGCAGATGTTCAGGCGGCATTAGAAAATCCGCGCAACGCGCCAAAGGCATCCCGATGATGAGCACCGACATGATCTGAATCCACTTGGTTGATGCCGCTCGCCGTGGACTGTTCGCCTGAGCGGCACTGCCGCCGGTGTACCCCAATTGGCCGCAGCCGCACGCAGCAGCCGCGCCAGCCAGCAAATATCAATCATCCCAGCCGGCATCAATCCGCGGTTCATCCCGGCCCGCCAGGTCGCCGGATGTCTCCGCGTAGAGCTGCTCATGCATGGCAATCATCGCGGCTATCGAGTATTCCTCGATCACGCGCTTCCGCCCGCTGGCCCCCAGCCGCCGACGCAAATCCGCATCCGCCGCCAGCTCCAATATCCGCTCAGCCATCTGGAACACGTCATTCGGCTCAACAATAATCCCCGTCTCGCCGTCCACGATAATATCTTCAAGCCCCGGAGCCCGCGTCGCCACTATCGGCAACGATGCCGCCATCGCCTCGGTGGCCACCAGGCTGAGCCCCTCCCACCGGCTCGGCATCGCCATCACATCCATAGCGCTATAGACCGCCTGCACATCATCCACCGATCCCAGGTACCGGCAGTGCTTTCCGCCTTCGCCGTGGCGGACGAAGTTCTCCACCAGCGCCCGTTTCGGGCCGTCACCCGCGATAACCAGGTCCATCGGCTCCCCGCGAGCCGCCAGGTGGCTCATCGTGCTCAGCAGAGTCTCCACGCCCTTCTGGTAGTCAAGCCGCCCCACAAACCCCACCAGAATCCGATCCTTCCCCACGCCCAGATCGTCCCGCAAATTCCTGCGTTTTACGGGGTCATGCGCAAACTGCCCCGCATCCGTACCGTTGGGGATCACCATGTAGCCGTCGCGCGGCAGGCTGCTCTTGCGCGAGTGGAAATCCATCACCGCACGCGACACGCACACCGTCTTATCGCACAAACCGTTCAGCATCCTCGCCACGAAGAACTGCCAGGGACGGAACCGCCCCTCAACCACATGCACCGTATGGACCACGTGCCGAACCGACGCACAGTTCGCCATCACACGCCCCACCATGTCCGCGTGGAACAGGTGGGTGTGCACAATATCAGGCCGCAGCTCTCGCAGGATCCCAGGCAGCCGCATAAGCCGCGCCGCGTCCCACTTCCCGCGCATCTTCACCACACGCACCGTAACGCCCGCGTCTTCAAGCATACGGGCCACTCGCCCGCCGCGCAACGCCACCACACTTACATCGAACCTGTCCCGGTCAAGCCGCGTGGCGAGCTGATAGACAATCCGCTCCGCACCGGCCAGGCCCAGTTCGGTTATTAATTGGCAAACACGTATCTTACGCACAATCTCCCACCATCAAGCCGCTTTCGTCGGCACATACATCACGTTCACCCGCAATCGCGCAGGTCAGCCCAGCATTGCAGCATAAAGCCCCAGTCGAATCAAGTAAGCTTCGACAACTTGCAGGCGGCGAATCGGGCTATGTTACAAAATGGTGCAAAATGGTGCATTTTTCATATGATGTGTAACATGTTGCCAGGCTCGTCAACCCCAGCCGCCGGCTGGCATTACCCCAATAAATCGCCCATAGCGGCCCGACACGCGCAACAAGTGGTTTTCGCATGATATCGGCCGCGATTTCGACGCCCCGTCACCACGCGTCAGTCACCGATCAGGGGGAAAACCGGCCGAAACCGTGGCGAAAATGCGGCAAAGAATCCCAAAACAGTGCACCAATCCCCCCGCCACCGGTCAGTATGTTGATATAGGACTGCGCCCTGCATAGCTTCAGCGACGCAGGGTCACGAAGAAGCCGCAGCCAAGGACGGGCACCCGCACCGAATGCTAGCACGTATTCAGGCGACCGCCCAATTGCGCATGCCCATGTAGGGCTTGCCCGCCGCAGGAGGGTCCGCCCGGCCGTTATCCGTTTGGTCGCCCCGCCCCGATACAAGAAAACCGCCGGCCGCGATGGCGGGCAACTTAACATTACCCAAACACTTGACCACCCCGCCGCCAGAGGTGATAATGGCAGCAAGTGCGATAATGGCATAAGCTCCGGGCCGGCCCTGCATGACAGAACCAGCAAGAGGACAACAGATGAGCGATCTAGTCCGCATGGACGATGGCGGCGAGTTCCTGCTGTATCCGACCGAAGACGGCCGAATGCGCATCGAATGCCGCCTTCAAGGTGAGACGCTCTGGCTCACACAACAACAGATGGCGGACTTGTTCGATACGACGCCACAGAATGTAACTACTCATCTAAAAAAACTTTACGAGGAAGGTGAACTTGCAGAATCGGCAACTTGTAAGCAATACTTACAGGTTCAAACCGAAGGCGGCCGCAGTGTAAAGCGTAATCGCAAGCACTACAACCTGGACGCCATCATCTCAGTGGGTTACCGCGTCAACAGCCTGCGAGGCACACAATTCCGTATCTGGGCGACGCAGCGACTGCATGAGTATCTCGTCAAGGGCTTCACCATAGACGATGAGAAGCTCAAGGCCGCCGGCGCCGCTGCTGGCACGAACTACTTTGACGAACTGCTGGAACGTATTCGGGATATTCGCTCTTCAGAGAAGGTCTTCTGGCGAAAGGTGCTCGACATATATGCCACCAGCATCGACTACGACCCCAAGGCTGAGATTTCGCAGGAATTCTTCAAGGTAGTGCAGAACAAGATGCACTGGGCATCCCACGGCCACACGGCCGCCGAGATCATCTTAGAGCGAGCAGACTCGGACCAACCCAACATGGGCATGACGAACTGGCCGGGAAGCTCAATCCGCAAAGCGGATGCGGCCGTGGCCAAGAACTACCTTCAGCCGGAAGAACTTCAAATCCTCAACCGCATGGTAACTGCGTATCTGGAAGTGGCGGAATTGCAGGCACTGAATCGCAATCCTATGCACATGAAGGACTGGATCGAGCGGCTTGATGATTTTCTAAAGATGACCGGCCGCGAGGTCCTGACTAACGCCGGAACGGTCAGCCATCAGAGTGCACTGGACAAGGCCAGGGACGAATACGAGAAATACCGCCAGCAACACCTGAACGACCCCTCACCCGTTGAGAAGCATTTTATGGAAGCCGTCAAAGAGGCCAGGCAAATCGAAGATCAGCGAAAGCGGGCAAACACGTAACGTCCGCCCGCCGGAAGGATGGCCTGCCCGGCCTGTCCTGCATAGCCCAAGGGGCGACGCAGGGCCGTTCTTGTCGAATTGGGGGGAAATTGGCAAAAATTGGCGACAATCGGCACGAATCAGCACAAATCCCGCATCAAAATCCGCCCCACCGGCCAGTATGTAGATATATGGCAACATGTTGTCACCTGGGCCTTTGAGCGATCGTGTCATATGTGTGCCCTGGTTCAATAATAGAAAATAGTTCATTAATGAACTGATTAACTACAGTCGATAGCTCATATATAACCTATAATCTGGATAGAGAGGAAATCAGCTATGACACAGGCAATAGAAATTCTGAACGATTTGAGCAGGCGGCGACGCGATTTGGGCATGTCCCAGAAGGATCTCGCCGGCCGCTGTGGCGTATCTGTCAGCACCATCAAGCGTATCCTGGCCGGTGAGGCGGCCGTCAGCTTCTCCAACGTCTCAGCAATAGCCGAGACCCTTGGCATGCGTCTTGCTGGCAGGTCTGGCCAGAGCATTGCATCCATGCGTGAGCGTCAAGCCCGCGCTAAGGCGCGATCACTGGTGGCTATGGTGCAGGGAACATCCGCGCTTGAGGCCCAGGCGCTGGCCCCGGCAGACATAGAACTCATGGAACAACGGACGGCCGCCGAGCTACTGTCCGGGCCCAGTCACCGATTATGGGGTAGATGATGGCCAACTGGCAGAACATCCCCAACGAAACGCCGATGAGTCTGTCCGGCCTGCGGCCCGGTATCAGGAAGCGAATCGTTAGCCGCCACGACCTGAACCTGCTCGAGGGGCAGAACATCCGTTTGGCAACGGTGAAATACCTGGCCGCTACTCCTTCGCACACCCAAGCGCCGTTCACGCTCACATGGGCAGTGAAGCTCCACAAGGAGATGTTCCAAAACGTGTGGTCCTGGGCCGGGCAAATTCGCAACGTCGAGCTGAATCTCGGCCTGCCGGCCGTTCAGATACGAGAGGCTCTGTACAACCTTCTTGAGGACCTCCGCTGTTGGGAAGATTCGGAAAATTCGGAAAATTCGGACATGCCACTGGTATCCCAAGGGGCATTTTGCGAAAGCAAGCAAACACGTAGCGTTTGCCCACATGTAGGGGCGGACCTATGTGTCCGCCCGGTCGTTGATCCGTTTGGTTGTCCCACCCCACCCCGAGACCAAAAGACCGCCGGCCGCGATGGCAGGCACGACGACAAAAACGGACACACGTCTTCACATATTCCCCCGATTGCGTATGTATGGTGAGGCCTGCCCCCCCCCCGATTGCGAATGCCCACGTAGGGGCGGACCTATGTGTCCGCCCGGCCGTTGTCCGTTTGATTGTCGCGCCGTATGACGCGCTGCCCTCACCCGTCAACGCCCGCTTGCATTACACTTGCAAGGCGTTACACTTGCGACTAAAGGCTTGGACGCCGCCTAATCTTACCAAACCGACCTGTATGGATAAGGGATGAACTATACTACAGGCAGGCAATAGGTAGGCTCTTGCCCATTCAGGATCAATTGAGGACAATCACATATGACAGAGAAGAACTGCTTATTCTGCGGCACTGAATCCATGTACAGTCCAGAGCTAGATCATGAGAACAGTCGCTTCAAGAGCCCTGTCTTCTCCTGTCCCAATTGCGGCAATTACGTCGTCGATAGGTTCCTCATGAGACAAGAGGATCTAGGCGATGCTCGATTTCGGCTCGCCTGCCTATTTCAAGAACGGAGACGCAAGGGAGAGGAGGGCTTTCTGGGGATCTTCAGCGATGAATGCAAGCCTTCCCCTTCCAGCGGAATCCACAAGCACCTGACGCACTGCTGGACCACAACAGAACTGCTCTCAGAGTTCCCCACGCCAGTTCAGATATTTGACCGCGCCCTATTGAACTTGTCACGGCAACTGAATCATCCGATGGACGTCTTATCGCCCTCCAAGGAAGACCTTCCATATTTGCTATTCACTAAACAGAAGAATGTCAGGCACATGTGGGACTATCTCGGGCAGATGAACTTGATCCAAAATGCGACCAATGAAATAGGTAGACGGAGCGTGACAATCACTCCTGATGGATGGGCACGTATTCAGGAGTTGGAGGAGACTCCGGTCGATTCTAATCAAGCCTTCGTAGCAATGTGGTTCAACGATGAAATGGAGGAGTACTACGGGGAAGGCATCAAACCGGCCATAACTGACGCAGGTTATGATCCCAGGCGAATCGACAACAAGGAGCACAACAATAAGATTTGCGATGAGATTGTGGCGGAGATTCGCAAGAGTCGTTTTGTGGTTGCGGACTTCACTGCCGGAAAGTGCGGCAAATGCGAGACATGTGAGAACAAAGAAGAATGCAAAGATCAGGTAAAGCCTCGCGGTGGCGTGTACTTCGAGGCGGGGTTGGCCATGGGGCTTGGGATTCCGGTTATTTGGACGGTTCGGCAGGACCAGATAGGTGATGTGCATTTTGACACCAGACAATACAACCACATCGTCTATGAGTCAGCCGAGGACCTGAAGACAAAGCTGTACAATCGGATTGGTGCAACCATCCAATAGATGATGTGAATACCCACAATGATTTGCCGCCGAATCGCGGCCATTTGTTCAGACGGGACAGACGAACGGCCGGTGGATGTATAATGCGTAACGTTGAACCGATGGGTGTTCCGGCAAACGGCCGGGCGGACACATAGGTCCGCCCCTACGTTGGTTATTTCGCAGGTATCAATTTCCATATGCATGTTGATCATTTCGCGGGTATTCATTTCCATATGCACGTTGATCATTCGCGGGTGTTCATTTCTGCACGCACATTGATTTGTTCGTTTCACGCGTACGTTCGGGTTTGATCGGGGATGGGATTTCCGGGCAAATGGCGAAACGAACGATGGATTGCGTGCGGGGCAAACGATGGATGGATTACATGCGAACGGCCGGGTGGATGGTGCGCCGGATGATCGCGATGTTGAACCAATGGGTGTTCCGGCAAACGGCCGGGCGGACACATAGGTCCGCCCCTACGTTGGTT
>CBDUQP010000109.1:0-11766 GCA_965369385.1 uncultured Phycisphaerales bacterium | reverse complement strand
CTGATTGACGTTCTGAAGGAGTAGTTCAGCCGATTGCCCAAGGCGAATACCCGAGCGGACGGTTGCAATGCCAGTCGCTCAGTGAATTCCCAAAAGCGCCGGCCGCTGTGAATATAATGTCGGAAATAAAACGCACATATATGGATAACTCCGCCACGAGCTTCCCCAAGCCGCAGGCGGTTACTGATGCGATGGTGGAGTTCGCCACGAATTGCGGCGCTTCGGCGGGACGCGGGGGTTACGCCGAGGCCCGCCATTGCGGACGCATTATTGCCGAGTGTCGCAGGCGGCTGGCGGAGTTGATAAACGCGGAATCTCCCGAGCGGATCGTGTTTACGATGAACTGCTCCGAGGCGATTGTGATAGCCATTCGCGGCCTGCTGAACACAGCGCCCGTCGGAACGCACGCAATTGCCACCGCCATGGAGCACAATTCCGTGCTTAGGCCGCTTAATGCACTTGCTGTCCAAGCGGGCATCGTGCCCGAGTTCGTCCCGTGTGAGGCGTCCACCGGGCTTGTGGACCCGGATGATATTCGTAAGGCCATCCGGCCGGAGACGGGGCTTATCGCATGTGTGCACGTGTCCAACGTTACCGGGACGATGCAGCCGATAGACGATGTCGTCGGCATCGCTCGCGAGCACGGTATCCCCAGCTTGGTCGATGCCGCCCAGTCTGTTGGTCACGTGGATATAGATGTTCAGGCGTTGGGTGCAGACTTTGTGGCATTCCCGGGGCATAAGGGGCTGCTTGGACCATTGGGCACCGGTGTATTGTACATTCGCGAGGGCGTCGAGCATAAGCTGCCCACGATGAAGGAAGGCGGAACTGGCACAGTCAGCGAGGTTGCGATTCAGCCGGATACCATGCCGGACAAATACGAGATCGGATCGCATAATGCGATCGGCATCGCCGGACTCTCGCAGGGCGTGCAATGCGTTCTGGACCGGACACCGGGGGAGATTCGCAGGCATGATGAGCACTTGAGCACGCTCTTTATGGATCTGACTGACGATGTGGAGAATCTCACGGTTTACGGCCCGCGCGACATGAAGCACCGGGCGGGTGTGTTCAGTGTGAACGTGTCTTCGATGCTGCCGAGCGAGCTGGCTGATTTACTGGAGAGTGATTTCGGCTTGCAGACGAGGCCCGGCATTCACTGCGCTCCGCTGGCCCACAAGACAATCGGCACTCACCCCACAGGCACATGCCGCTTCAGCTTCGGACCTACCACCACCGAGCAGGGCGTTCGCACAGCGGCCGAGGCCTTGATGCAAATCGCCAACGGAGTAACCGTAAGCGGGTAGTTTTCTATCGGCATCTCCGCGGATAAGTCTGAGGAGAACGCATGTCTGATTCTGACGAAGAAGTACGCATAATCTCTATATCCGCAGGCGATTCATTTGACAAAAGAAAAAGGGACAGCCCCTGATGGCGGGACTGTCCCAATTGTCACTTTCGCGTTTTGGCTCCGATTTGCGCTTCGGAGTTTTATCCGGATTCCTTATTCAGGCGGATTCTTTGCTTCCATCCATGCGAACATACCGCGAAGCTTGCGTCCGACCACTTCGATCGGGTGCTGCTTGTCTTCGGCGTAGAGCTTGTTGAAGTTGGGCTTGCCGGCCTTGCACTCTGCGATCCATTCCTTGGCGAAGCTGCCGTCCTGGATAGCGGTGAGGGCCTTCTTCATGTTCTCTTTCACGCTCGAGTCGATGATTTTCGGGCCAACGGCCATGTCGCCATACTCGGCAGTGTTGGAGATGCTGTAACGCATGTAGCTGATGCCGCCTTCGGTGATGAGCCTGATGATAAGCAGCAGCTCATGGACACATTCGAAGTATGCCATCTCGGGAGCGTAACCGGCTTCGATGAGCGTTTCGGAGCTGGCCTTGATAAGGGCAGTCAGTCCGCCGCACAGCACAACCTGCTCGCCGAACAAGTCGGTCTCGGTCTCATCTTTGAAGGTGGACTCGATGATGCCCGCACGTCCGCCGCCGACACCAATCGCCCAAGCCATCGCCAACTCGCGAGCGCTGCCGGTGTGATCCTTTTCGATAGCGATCAGGCAGGGCACGCCCGAGCCTTCGTTGAAGCAGTCGCGGACGGTGTGTCCGGGACCCTTGGGGGCGCACATGATTACGTCAATGCCTTCAGGCGGGACGATCTGCTTGAAGTGGATGTTGAATCCGTGGCAGAAGCCCAATGTCTTACCGGCGGTAAGGTTCGGGGCGATTTCTTTTTCGTACACTACCGGTTGAATTTCGTCGGGCAGCGTGATTACGATGAGGTCGGCCTTGATGGTTGCATCGGCGGCCGACATCGGCTCAAACCCGGCTTCCTTAGCGAGCTTGTAATTGTTGGTACCTTCGAGCTCAGCTACGATTACGTTGACGCCGCTGTCGCGGAGGTTTTGGCTGTGGGCGTGGCCCTGGCTTCCGAAGCCCATAATCGCAACGGTCTTGCCGTTAAGGGGTTCGAGTGAGCCATCCTTGTCGTACATGATCTGCATGTCTGCCATTCGTATTACTCCTGCTGTTTGTGTTTTCAGAAACGAACCTGTTCTTTTAACGCCGCAGATGCCCGGCGTCAAGGGATTTTGGGCAGTTCGGCGCGTTTGCATGGCATCAACGCAGGGAATCCGAGCCGGTCGCGAGTTTGTTGAGCTGTTTGCTGATGACAGTAAGCTTGTGCGCGGGTTGCGGTTGGCGCAGAAGAAGCTCAAGGCGTTTGGTGATCGTGTTCGCAATATGGGGAAGAAGCTGGCTGGGCTGGGGATGATGATCGCCACCCCACTGGCTGCGGCTGCCTGGCATTTCAGCAGGTATGGTCTGCGGACCGCATGGGCTCATTTTGCGGCGTGGCATCGCGAGACTGTAGAGACATGGGCCGGATCTACGTCAAAGCTGCCCGGCGATCAGGTCTTTACCTTTCCCCGGGCACTATCCTCAGAATCACCTTGCTTAAGAGCGGTCTTTTCGGATTCCAACTGGTGGATACGGTTCTCGAGCAAGCCGATCGTCTGGATCATTCGACATTGCTTGCCAGCCATCCGGCTGAGGTCGGTTGAAAGGTGCAGAATAATCAGACAGAGAAAACCAAAGCCCATGAAAAAGAGTGTAGTCAGGTAATAGACGCCCAACCATTCGCTGATAATAAGCAACAGTCTCGGATAAACAGCAAACACCAACAAAACCGAGGAAGCTCCAATCCAGAGAAGAGCATACTCATCGCGGAGCTTTCTGCGCCGCACGAGTTCTACCGTCACGCCTATCACAACAAGTGCCACCAACAATGGAAGGAGCCATTGAAAGAGCATTATCTTCGTACCTGTCGCGTCAGCCAGCATCATGGAGTCTCTCCTTGCTCTGGATTCCATTCGAAATCGGACTCTAGAGAATCAATCAGAATGGCCAGAATAATCCTCAGAGTATGCCATAGCCCTTTGAGATTTGTAGTCGCCGAAGAACCTTCGGTTCTTTGGCGCATCCGCACCGGGATCTCGATAATTCGCAATTGGTGCTTACCTGCCCAGACCAATGCTTCAACCGTGTCTGCCAAGTAAGACTGCGGATAGTGCGCCGCAAAAAAACTGATTGCCCTGCGAGACGCAGCCCTGAAGCCACTGGTCGGATCAGTGATAGACTGCCGCAGCATTCTGGAAGTGATCCATGCCAACAGCCGCGACCCCATGAACCTTAGCCTGCTGAATCTGAAGGACACCCTCTCCAGCATCCGGCTACCAATAACAAGATCATCCCCGCCCTCAATGGCCTGAATCAACGCAGGGATACGCTCGGCCCGGTGTTGACCATCACCATCAAATTGGATCGCAACATCATAATCGTTGTCCCTGGCGTACCGATATCCAACCTGCACCGCACCTCCCACACCGAGATTGCAGGGAAGACTGAGCACTATAACTCCCTCAGCACGAGCACAACTGAGGGTCAAATCGGTCGAGGCATCGTCTATGACTACAATATCCGCATCCGGTACGTAAGTCCTGAGATCCTTGACTACGCGCGCCAACGTTCCCTCCTCGTTGTAAGCAGGAACAATCACCAGAACACGCGAGGATATTGTGGATTCCGAGGGCTGACTCATACTCTCTTACTTTCCGATTCCTTTCTTGCGACAAACTCCCTTGCGATGGCGTCAGTATCGGTTCTCATGACACTGAATACAAGTTCAATTGGCAAGACCAGCTTCGACCAATCTATTACGACAACTTCTCGCGTTCAGGCTCTCCACCGGTGGCCTCCCGTCCAAAAGCAGTGCAGGAGAGCTTGAGCCTACGAAATACCATGATGACCATTACCAGATTCCAGACTACCGTGCCCGCGCTTGTGGATATCGCAGCACCGATCATTTGATGGGAGGGAATCAAGATGGCATTCAGGGTAACATTTATGATCGCGGCAGCAAACATCGCGATCAGCAGCTCGCGGCCGTGCCCAGTCATGACCAAAAGCGTGCCGACCGAACCGGCAGCAGCATTGATCAGTTGAGCTCCAGCCAATATCGCCAACGGAACCGTTGCGGAGGGAAAACCGTCTCCATAAAGCGTCAGCACCCACTTGCCGCCAACCATCAACACAATGGCCGGAATAATCGCACAACAGAACACAATCCTTGCACTGTGAACGATAACTCGCTGCAACTCATTACGCTGATTCAGTGCATATAGGCGGGACAAATTTGGAGCCAACGCGTTATTGAACGCCATCAGAGGAAACACTACCATCATTGCGGTCATGCTGGCTGCGTAGTAGTAGCCGGCCATCGTTGTGCCATGAATCGCCCCCAGCATCAACATATCTGCGCGAGCGTTAATTGCCGCCAGCAGCAGCACAAGCATCAGCGGGAGCATCTGACTGACCCATCTGCGAGGAGAGTATTGCGGCTCCACCGCGTGCAACCTTTCAGGGCAATGCCTCTTCAGCACATCCCGCACAACCAACGTCGCAATGACCCATGCAACCAAGGTGGCTCCAATGGCCATAATTGCCGTCATGCCCGGGTGAATCCACCACCAGATGACGATTGCCAACACGAGGGATAGAAGAGGAGCAATAATCGTTTCACCAATACGCCCCCATAGAACATGGTGCAATCCTCGCAACACCCCCTGCCAGCCAAAAGTCAACACCATGGGAGGAATCAGCAACAGTGAAACGAAGAAGGCAACCTGCCCCGCGCCTCCGGATTCCGTAATGAACCAAGCTACTGAGGCTGCCAACAACATCACAACAACTGAGATTCCAAGACAAAAGCAGCCCCCCCATCTGAACAAGCCCTTCATCAGAGACCACTGCCCCATGACTTGGTAGTGCGAAACCTGCCTCACGAAGAATTCGCCCGCACCACATCTCGCCACAATCGCCAGCAGGGTTATCCAACCGATGCAGTAGCCGTACAGGCCAAACTCCTCGGGACCCAGCAACCGTGCGAGAATAATGCTCCCCAACAGAGTCAGACCACCTCCGAAAGCGTGCACCATTCCAGACCCCATCACCCCTTTGGCGAAACTGGAAGTAAGCAAACTTCCAGCCTTCTGCTCAGGAGACCCGGGAGACTCAGTAGTCAAAGGTGTTGTCATTTGTACTCGCGCCCTGTCAGGACAACTGGGAGCATCTCTATCGAAAACTATCGATGTTCTTATTCCAACATCGAGAGCTTCCCGAGAACATCGCTCACATTTTCATCGCGTAATCCATAAGAACCGATACGATCTCTTCAAGGCTGGACAGAGCCGTGTTAAACGAGAGAGTCGGGGATTCCGGGATCTCATACGGGGCGGAGACCCCTGAGAATCCGGATATCTCGCCAGATCGGGCCTTCTTGTACAATCCCTTCGGATCACGCTCTTCACAAACACTGAGTGGCGTGTCCAGGAATATCTCCGCGAAACGATCGTCACCGATTACTTCGCGGGCACTATCGCGATCACTCCTGTATGGCGAAATGAAGGCCGTTATCACGATCAATCCGGCCTGATTGAACAAATGGGCCACTTCCCCAATCCTGCGGATATTCTCGGATCGATCTTCCGGACTGAAGCCCAAATCCCTATTCAAGCCATGACGCACATTATCGCCGTCCAGTACGAAACACGCCTTGCCCTGTTCGACCAGACGCCGCTCCAATTCATAGGCAATGGTCGACTTTCCTGACCCACTAAGCCCCGTCAACCAGATCGTCCTGGGCATCTGGGCAAACAGATCCTGACGAGCCTCCGAAGTTACCGCACTCTCTTGCCGGACAATATTCTTACTGACAGGCTGCCCGGCTGGTGTCTGGGGCTGAACCTGCTTGTGCAGTGCCCTATCGATAATCATGCCCGCCCCAACCGTTGAGTTGGTCTGCGGATCGATAACGATGAAACCACCGGTCGTGCGATTTCGCTTGTACGTATCGCAGGCAATAGGCTCGAACAACTCCAATTCAACTCGACCGATTTCGTTCAACTCCAGATTCTTGGCCTGATTGCGGTGAAGGTCGTTGGGGTCTATTTGATACGCCAACTTCGTGAACTGCCCCCTTACCTGCCTCGTTGCATGCTTGATCAGATACGTTTTGCCAGTCGACAACGGAGCATCGCTCATCCACACAATCATCGCTTCCACCTGCCGGGTCACATTCGGCAGGTTCTTGGCGTGTACCAGGATATCACCACGGGAGATATCGACATCCTCTTCGGTCGTAAGCGTCACCGATTGAGGCGCGAATGCATAATCGAGCTTTCCGTCGTACGTGATGATCTCTTTGATGGTCGCCGTCTTGCGGCTGGGAAGCACCATCACCTTTTCGCCGGGGCGAACAACTCCGGAGGCCACCACGCCGCAGAATCCACGGAATTGCTGGTTGGGGCGATTTACGTACTGCACAGGAAAACGCAGGTCGACCAGATTCCGGTCACCCTCAATATAGACATTCTCAAGGTGATTCAGCAGGGTCATTCCCTGGTACCAGGGCATGTTGTCGCTGTGGTGCACCACGTTGTCGCCACGCAGGGCACTCATCGGAATGCAAACCATGTCCGAAATGCCGAGGCGGACCGCGAAATCCTCATATTCTTCACGGACCTCGGTGAATCGCTTTTCGGAATAGTCAACAAGATCCATCTTGTTAATCGCCAGCACAACATGGCGAATATTGAGCAGCGAAGCTATGAAGCCATGCCGCTTGGACTGAGTCAATACACCGTGGCGTGCGTCAATCAGGATAACTGCCAGATCCGATGTTGAAGCGCCGGTGGCCATATTGCGGGTGTACTGCTCGTGGCCGGGGGTGTCCGCTATCACAAACCGACGCCGAACTGTGGAGAAATACCGATATGCAACATCTATCGTGATCCCCTGCTCCTGCTCGGCCTTCAGGCCATCGGTCAACAGGGCCAGGTCCACTTCCTCTCGTCCCAGTCTCTGCGAATCGCGTCCGATGGCTTCCAGATGATCCTCGTAGATGCACTTGCAGTCGTACAGCAGACGCCCAATCAGCGTACTCTTGCCATCATCAACGCTGCCAGCCGTTGCAATGCGCAACAGGTCTGCCTGACGATCTTGCTCTAACAGAGCCTCAACGCCCTCGCTCATTGGCGATGCTCCAATTTTATCATTACTATTCATGTAAATTCATGCGAAAAAGCCGAGCACATGGTACCTGGCTCTTCGTCGGGGTAGAATTGATGGGCTTGAGTTCTCGTGAGCTGCCTGCCAACCAGCACTTTGCGCGCTGCGGAGCACTAAAAATACCCTTCCCGCTTCTTGCGTTCCATAGCCCCGCTCTGATCATGATCGATCACCCGCGTGATTCGCTCGCTCTGACGAACAACCATCATCTCTTCAATGATGCTATCTATGTCTGTCGCCTCAGAAGCAATAGCCCCCGTGCATGGCGAACATCCCAACGTGCGGAACCGACATTGAACCTCTGAAGGCGTCTCGCCTTCCTGCAATGGCGTTCTTCCTTCGACATAAGGAATCAGCAGTCCATCACGCTCAATCACCAGGCGTTTCTTGGCATAGTACAAAGAACTGATCGGAATGCTCTCCCGGCGGATGTAGTGCCAGATATCCAGCTCCGTCCAGTCCGACAGCGGGAACACTCGGATGCTTTCGCCCTTATTATGCAAACCGTTATACAGGTTCCACAGCTCAGGACGCTGGTTCTTTGGATCCCACTGGCCGTGAGCATCTCTGAAGCTGTAGACCCTTTCTTTCGCACGAGATTTCTCTTCATCCCGACGAGCTCCACCAAACGCGGCATCGTAGCCGCCCTCCTTCAAGGCCTCCAAGAGCGCCAGAGTCTTCAGCTCCCTGCAACACTTGACCGTACCCCAGTCCCATGGGTTCGCGCCGGAATCAATCGCGTCCTGCCGGGTATGCACCCGCAAATCCGCTCCGATCTCACGGCAGTAATGATCACGGAACTCGATCATTTCAGGGAACTTATATGTCGTGTCGATATGCAGCAGTGGAAACGGCATCTTTCCAGGATAGAACGCTTTCTCGGCCAGGCGCAGCATCACCGACGAGTCCTTACCTATGGAATACAACATCACCGGCGAGTCAAACTCGGCTACGACTTCCCGGAAAATGTGGATACTGCTGGCCTCCAGGTAGTCCAAATTGCTGATTCTGTACGATTCTTTCATTGACGCCAATTATCCAGAATACGCCACGGAATGCAACGATTTGCAACAGGCCGCCTGATTCATTCTTGGAGTCGTCACATTCTCCCCCTATCTTGCGATCATATTATTTGGAAAACTAAATACTATGGTATCCATACCTTAGAATCCCAGAAGCCGTCAGCGATTCTGCGAGATGAGCCTCAAGAGAGCTGCCATGACCTCCGAACTCACTGCAAGCACTGCTGGCGTTGGCTCGCCGCATGAGGCAAGCTATCATGAACATCTATCACAGCGGCGACTTCCAGCAGGAAACCAAGGTCGACAACTCGCCGCTGACGCGGGCAAAGGCCTCGCACGAGATTATTGCCTCGTATCTCCGTGAATAATTCCCCGACATTCCCGTCATCAGCGAGGAGGACAAGGAAATCCCCATGGCTGAGCGAGCCGACTGGTCACGCTTCTGGCTCGTCGACCCGCTGGACGGAACCAAGGAATTCATCCGAAAAGAGAAGGAACTGGCTAACATCTGATTATTCGCCCTCCCAGGGGCGGCACCTTTCAGAAAAGCGGTAGACCGATCCGTCGACAAATTGTATCCTTCTCCATATGTCAGATCCGTGTCGCATCGCCATACTGATTGTCAGCTATAACAGCCGGGAAGACATCTCGCCGTGCTTGGAATCCGTCCTTGCCAACTGTGAGGACAGTATCATCCAGCGTATTGTCGTCATCGATAACGCCTCGCATGATGGTAGTGCCGATTATATCGAGGAACACTTCCCGCAGGTCGAACTGGTGCGATCGCGGGAAAACCTCGGATTTGCCGGCGGGAACAATCTCGGCTGGTCTCATATTCAGGAAACCGGCGAGCCTGTAGACCATCTCGTTCTGTTGAACCCCGATACAATCGTCGAGGCCAACTGGTTGCGGCCGATGGCGCAATGCCTTCATGATCATTCCAACGTTGGAATAGTTCAAGCGAAGTTACGTCTCCACCCGAGAATTCACGCCATTAACTCGGCCGGCAATCGCTGTCATTATCTCGGCTTCGGATTCGTCACAGGCTTGGGCGAAGAAGACACGGGACAATACGATGAAGTCCGCCCCATACATTTCGCCTCCGGGGCCGCCTGCATGGTTCGAACCGATCTCCTGCAGAGGTTCGGCCTGTTCGAACCGGAGATGTTCCTCTATCTGGAAGATGCCGATCTGTCATGGAAACTTCGGCAGGCGGGGTTTGAAGCGTGGGTGGTGCCGCAGAGTATCGTGTATCATAAGTATCGCTTCGATAAAAACTTCCGCTTCTATTACTACTTCGAGCGAAATCGCCTCCTGCTGCTGCTGACGTACTACAAAGCCGCCACGCTGCTAGCGATTCTTCCCATGCTGCTGTTCATGGAGCTTGGCCAGCTACTGTTTGCAGCCCTGCAAGGATGGGACGTATTGCGGCAGAAGCTCAAGAGCTACGTATACTTCTGCCGCCCTGCCGGATGGAAGCTCATCCGCCGGCGCCGCAAGCAGGCAGATATGAGACGACGCATCACTGATCGTGAGTTCCTGCGGGATTTCGAAGGGGCGATCGATTTTCCCGAGCTGCAACATCCCCTGCTGCGCTACGTGGCCAACCCAATCCTGTCGACCTACTGGCGGTGCCTGAAGGTCATCATGATCTGGTAATCTCAAGCACCGCCGCACATGCTGGATGCACAAACCCGTAGCAGAAGATGACCTTATACGCGCGTAGCCCGTGCGTTGCCGTTTGCGAATGTCAGGGGAGCGGGCTGCCAGGATTATATTTGCATCCTACGCTGTTGTTTGGTCTGTTCGCGGTGGTACCTGGCGTGCGGCAGTGTGTCTTTGATCGCGAAAGGGGATCCCGATGTACATCGGGACTTCCGCAGCCAGACATGTCCCCGCCACATGCGAAATAACAGGTTCCTGACCCCCAATGGCACTCTGCCCCTTTGTCACCACTTCTCGGCAAGCCGGCGCGCAGTCACATATTAACATACTGACCGCTGACGGCTGAAACGGTGCATGCGATTTTGTCTGGATTTTTTTCGCGGCCTGAAACCTGCAACAAGACTTGAAAAGCGTTGCACTTTTGCAAGACACTCGCAGTTTTGCGTGTCGGTCCAATATCCCTGCAAAATAGACACTTGCGATTGCGACACTTGCAAAAACGCGGAAAATCGCCTGTGCAACGCCATTTGTTCACTTTTCTCAGTCAATGGCCGACTCTATTGTCGAATCAGCATCAACTCCCCTGCCAGCCCAAAACGCTGCAGGTGGGTGAAGAGTTACCTGCAGACAAAGGGGTTAGAAGATCCTTATGCTCAGTAGCAAAGGCGACCAACTCAGGATCGCGACGATACGCATATGCCCGATCGGATCGGATCGATTTGGTGAGTTCCCCAATGCGTTGGGCGCTGACGTCCTGCAGGCATGCAAACCCAGCCAACTCATTGAGATGATCCGAAGGGGAGGCCAGCAAATCTTCGTAGCATACTGTCATATGCTCAACACCGCATCGTGACAGATTTGCCTGCGCAGCCTGTTCATATTCCGCCCACAGAGTAAGCCCGCCTTCCAGAGCAGAACACCGCTGTCCCCACGGTTCCAGAAGCAAAAGGCCATTGACCAGCACCAGCCATCGCCAAACCTGGAGGCTGGACCATTTGCTGGGGCTCACCGTTCTGAAGTACTCAACTTGCTTGTGGATCCTGGCCGAAACGAATTGCGGCACGAAAGAGCGATCCCTCCAGCGAGGACTGGCCTCATCGTAGCGAGCCTTCAAACTGCACGCCGTATCCACGCCGTGGCGATGAACATGTATCACCTTCGCATTGGGATACAATCGCAGCCAGATCGGTAATGTCAGCGTATTACGAGGATCTTTCCATCCCCACAATCCAGGCAAACAGAGGGGGGTTCTGTGACTCACATAACGAGAGGGCCCAAGATAACTCAGTGCTGTGACAGATTGCATTGCACACCGAATGTACTCCAAGGCACGATCCTGAAAGGCCTCGGAGTTTGCCTTTTCCACAATGTCATCTATTTGATCCCAGCGGCTGCCAGCCAAGTGCAGTATCCATCTGTTCAGATTCAGAAAGAAACTGGATTTGACC
>CBDUQP010000108.1:0-12241 GCA_965369385.1 uncultured Phycisphaerales bacterium | reverse complement strand
TTACTGGCAAACCCAACGAGCCGCATAAACATTGCCACAAAAAAAGGTCACTCACATTCAAAAAGACCTTCCATATGGGTATTGATCGTGTGTACCAATGTTGGTACAATGCTGGTATGGGATCATCGAAACGAATTGAAGTGCGTTTCGATCGCACTTCCACAGGGAAGGAACCTGTGCGTGATTGGCTCTTGGCGCTGACGCCGAAGGAGCGATTGATTATCGGTACGGATATCAAGACCGTTGAGTTTGGATGGCCTGTTGGTTTGCCGACGTGTCGCAGTTTGGGTGACGGCCTTTGGGAGGTTCGATCTTCTCTCAGGAATCGTATTGCCAGGATACTGTTTTTGTGTCACGGATGATGCCATGTGGCTGGTCCACGGATTTATCAAGAAACAACAGAAGACGCCCAGCCAGGACTTGTTGGTTGGGCGAAAGCGCCAGAAGGAAATTCTGTCGGATTTGCGTAAGGGCAGAAAAGGACAATAACCATGACCAAGAAGCATACATCACTGGGTTCTTCATTTGACGATTTCCTTCGGGATGAGGATATTTACGAAGACGCCACGCTGGAAGCAACCAAGCGTGTTCTTGCGTTGCAGATCGCCCATGAAATGGAAACCCAAAAGATTTCCAAGACGAAGATGGCTGAGCGAATGCATACTTCTCGCAGCGCACTGGACCGTCTGCTTGATCCCCGGAACAAGGCGGTCACCCTGCAGACACTGGACAAGGCCGCACGTACTCTCGGCAGGCGATTGAAGATAGCTCTCGCCTGACGACGCCCCTGCAAAGGCGCAAGCGGAGACTCAATCTTGCTTTGATGTGTCAGGCTGAGTGTCGATCCTTTCATTCCAGTCAAACCTATGTAGCGTCCAGCCGTCGTAGCGACCAATCCAGTGCCAACCGCATGGCACCATCGCATTGCGATCCTTGTCGTACACTGCGCCTTCGACGAAGCCGCCGAATGTGTCAGTGATCAGAATCGGGGCGTCAGGGTGGGGCTCAATCCTTGGTGCAAACACGCCTCGAATGCCGCTGCACCCGGTCAGAGCCGGCAGTAGTCCAGATATTGCGATCAAGAGCAGCATTCGTCTCATTGTCATAACCTTTCTGCTCGACAGGAAGATGAAGAAGCCCACCATAAGGGCCCCGATGACCGCGAATCCAGCACCAGAGTTCAAGAATGCGACAACCGCGTTGTAGATCGTGTCGAAGTTCATGATGTGCTACCTTTCGAACCCTTCAGGGTTCTTCTGAGTGATTGCCTAAGGATTGTCAGGTCGGCCGGTGTGGCTTGCCGACGTTTGCTTCGTGCGTTTCGTGCATCTCTTGCGTATGGATCAAAATCCGATGGCTTGAATGGCCGGGATTTCTTCGGGTCGCGATTGGCGTTGGCGATCAGGGCCATCAGGCTGACGTATGTGATCATCGCTCGCGGCCGAGGCCTTCTGCCATCCACAGCAGTTGCCTCAACGTCAGGCCTCGAGGGTCTAAGCTGAGACTTCCGGCGATTCGCCAGACATCGGCCCAAGGTGTTTCGGGATATGCCCGATCGGCTCGATCTGGTTCACTGCCGTCGCCACCATCTGATCGATGTCCAGACTCTCGATTCGCGTTTCTTGCACTTGACTGTGATGATGAGCGGCAGGTTGTGGAGCTGGGCTGAGTCGCCCGGCTGAAGCACTCCTACGGATCGGTAGATGGCTGACAGGTTGCCACGCGCGATTCTCTGCGTCAGTTCGTTCGGATGGTTGATGCACAGACGATCCCAAGCCTTGCGGCCGTGACATTCACCTTCAAGCACGGTGAACTCGAGCTCCAGATAGCTGCCATCGCCTTTCTTCGTGGGTTTCATCTCCGATGCGGAGATGGCCGCGATGTATGTGCCTGCGGGAAGCGGCTCGAAACTGGTGGTGGGTTCGACTTCGTTTGCGTTAAAACCATTGAGATTAGCCATGTGTCTGTTCCGCTGTGTTCGGGGTCTTCTGGGTGTCTGTGTCTTCAGCGGTTTTCTGTTCCATGGGTACCATTGCGTTCATGAATGCGTCCCAGGAGAGCGGCAGTTCGCTGTTGATGCCGTAACGGTTCTTGGCCAGCAGTTGGTTGGTCTCGGTCAGGACGAGTTCCCGGCCGCTCGTGCCCACTCGGGCGGCACCGACGAAGTCAGACCATTCGATGAGCGAGTTGGCCAGGTCGGCGTGAATCTCGGGAGCGGACTTCTCGACGGTGATGCCGTCTATGGTGGTGATCTCGCGGCGTGTGGCGTGGGCCAGCAGTACGACCGCGATCCCCCTGTTCACCAGTGCGTCGAGCGTCGGCGCAGGTACTGATATGCGATCGTTCTTGCGTCCTGCGGCCGGGGCGCAGCCTTGGCGGGGAACAAGAAGGCCCGGGCTTGAGTAGCCTTCAAGGCGAAAGACGCCGTCAGGCCGCTCTATGGGAAGATAGCGGCCTTTGAAGATACGTGGGTTGATCGGGCGTTTGCCACGCAGCGCGGATGCAGCAGGGGCGGTGAAATGCAGCGCATATGCAGCGCGGCTAGGCGTTGTTTGGCAGTGTTTGGCAACGTGTGGCAGTGGCCGGTATGGCGGAGCTAGACGTTGGGGGAGGGTCACAAGGTTTTTTGGGGGCGAAGGATAGGGCGCAAACAGAAGGCCTGCGGGTGTTTACCTACAGGCCTTTTGTTGAAGCGGGCGATGAGATTCGCTTTGTGGCTGGCTTTGCCGACCAGTCGCGGCGCCTTCGGCGTCAAACTCACGTTATGTCTGATGCTTCGCATCATCCATGTGAGTTCGACTCTCATCTTGCGTTGGGGTGGCATAGCGCACAAAAAGGGCCTGATGCTTTGTGTTGCACCAGGCCTTGAAGCGGGCGATGAGATTCGAACTCACGACATTCACGTTGGCAACGTGACGCTCTACCACTGAGCTACGCCCGCGATTACCACTCGCGGTGGACCGACCATTAAAGTGAAAAGAGTATCTTGTGTCAATACTTAGTGGAGAAATCTCTCGAAATCTGAACCAAAACTTCCTAAATCCTTCCAAATCCATGACAAGCTGACCGAACATTAGGATATAAGCCACCGCGATGCCAAAAAAGTGGCCAATATCACCGAAAATTCTAACAGCCCGTTGAAAAGGCTATTTCTACGTGCGGGTCTTTCAATTGCGCGTCTGCGTTACGAAAACTCGGCAATCCTACGGGATTTCCTGCGTCTTCGTTCCTTGATGCTCGTTGAGATCCTGCGCACTCGCGACGGAATCCATTCTTCAACGGACTGCTGGACCAAAGCCGACGGTTTCCACCTTTCGTCGCCAAGACAAGACGAAGCGATGGAGGAGGGGCTTTGATGTGCGGCGGAAGCCTTGCTAAATCCCCGGTAAGAGGTTACTTTTGCGGGCAATATGATACTTGCAGAATTGATTCCGGAACAGTTTTTCTTAGCCCGCGGCGACCTCCTTCTGTGGTTGCTTGCGGTAGTGGCTATCGCGCTGTTGGTTTACGGGGCTGACCGCCTTGTGGGCTCGGCTGTGCACTTGGCGAGGGCGGTTGGTCTGAGTACTGTAATTATAGGGGCTACCATCGTCAGCCTCGGCACGACAAGCCCGGAAGCGTGTGTTTCGGTGCTGGCGGCGATTGGGGGCAAGCCTGGTTTGGCGCTGGGCAATGCTGTGGGGTCGATTATCTGTGATACTGCCCTTGTTTTCGGTTTGTGCTGCTGTGTGGTAAAACTGCCCAAGGATCGCTTTATCCTCAGACGTCACGGTTGGTTACAGTTAGGTTCCGGCATACTGCTGGCGTGTGTGGTTGGCGTGCTGGCGATATGGGCGGGGGGGATTGAAGGGGTCATGATCCCCCGGTTCATTGGCATGATCTTCCTGGGGTTACTGGTTGGGTACATGGCGATATCCGTACGCTGGGCTCGGCAGCATCCGGCGCTTCTCGGCGATGAAGCCCATGCGGGTGAAGGCGAGAAGATATTGCCGTCGGTGGTATTGAAGCATCTTGTGCTGCTTGTGGTAGGGCTTGTGTTGGTTCTTGTGGGATCAGATGTTATGGTGGGTTCAGTGGGGGAGCTTTGTCTCCGCTATGGCGTTCCGGCAGATGTTCTGGCTGTGACGCTGGTGGCATTTGGAACCAGCCTGCCGGAGCTTGTCACCGCGATAGCATCTATCATCAAGGGGCACCCGGAGCTGTTGGTTGGTAATGTGATTGGTGCTGATATCCTCAATGTGTTGTTCGTGGTTGGTGCATCGGCTACGGCGATTCCGCTGGAAGTGCCGCCGCTTTTCTACTATCTGCATATTCCCATGATGCTGTTGGCGTTGGTGATGCTGCGAGTGTTTATCGCGTGGCGTGGGGAGACGTTCAAACGTTGGCAGGGTATCCCATTATTGTTGCTGTTCGGCGGCTATTACGCGATACTGGCAGCCCTCAAGCTCTCTGGGCACATGTCCTCCGTGGTAGAGTAACGACATAAATGCAAAGTAATGTGATGAAACCCCCGATGGTGGTTGCGATTTGGTTGGCGTGCTGCCTGTTGCTCGTCTCGCCGGTGCAATCCGACGAAAAGACCAATGCGCCGAAGGCGAAGTGCGTTTCGCGTCTGGTTGAGCTTCCGCATGCGGGAATATCACTGAAGTTGGATGGTGGGATGCGTATGGTTTTGCCGCGGCTGCGTGGCGAGATTCTGAGGGCCGTCGCACAGGCGCCTGATAGTACCGGCCTGGTGGTAACTATCGCCGCCAGGTGCGTTGGCAAGAACGCGGACGCCGAGGGGATCGCAAACAAAGCCCTGCACCGCATGCAGGCCGATACGACACTGACGAATCTGAAGCATATCAAGACCGACAAGACCGCCGTCGCGGGGATATCCGGCATTGCGAGCGTGGTGGACTATTCTTGCGGGCCATGGGCGAAGCGTGGCGTTTACGCGTACTTTGTACGGAAACTGCAATCTGCCGACATCTGGTTGTGTTACGAAATCAGTGTGGAAGTACATGCCGCGCAGGCTGCGCGTCTTCTGCCGATCTTCGGTGAGATTATCTCATCGGTTAAGCTTACCGCGCCGCAGCATCCCACGCCGGTAGCGGGTAGCGAGGGCGTGAAGGTTCTGGTTGCAGGGCGGAAGTCTCCGCTGCGAGTGATCGTGCCGCTCGGGTGGCATGCAAAGCGTTTGGATGGTGGGGTGTGCGTGTATGCGAGTGATTTGCTTCGCAAAGGGGCCAGGCTTCCGCAGTTCAATTTGTATGCCGCCGTGGGCAGGGAAGTGAGAATACCAGCCACCCAGAAGAGCATTCCCGACAAGAGCGTTGTGCTGGCGGGAACGCATCAGGTTCTGCGCAATGATGGCAAGAAGTTTGCGATTGGATATACGTTCGCGTGCGCGGCGAACACTCCTGCAAATGTGGCTGCTACGTGGCGTGATAATATGTTGGCGAGGGTAGTAGTTGTGCCGGTCAAGCCGGTGGTGACTTCCAAACCGGCGACGAAACCGGCCGGGAGCAAATAGTCGGAGGAAAGGATGGTAAGTAATTAATGGCATTCAATACCAATCAGATTATGCAGGGGGACTGCGTTGAGATTCTCGCTCGCGATGATTTTCCGACCGCCGATTTGGTGTTCGCCGATCCTCCCTTCAATATCGGTTTTCAATATGACGTCTACGAAGACAAGAAAGCCTACGAAGACTACTACGACTGGACCAGGCAATGGATGAAGGGCTGCCGCGACGTGCTGAAGGACAATGGCAGCATGTGGGTGGCGATTGGCGATGATTACGCGGCCGAGGTTCGAATGATCGGGCGCGAGCTGGGTCTTCATCTGCGGAACTGGGTAATCTGGCATTACACATTCGGCCAGGCGACGAAGGCGAAGTTCGCCCGCAGCCACACGCACCTGTTCTATTGGACCAAAGCCGCGAAGGATTTCACGTTTAACGATCAGGCGGCGCGCATTCCGTCTGATCGCCAGATTGAATATAACGACAAGCGAGCTAGCAGCCGCGGCAAGATGCCGGACGATGTCTGGTCGGAGTTTTCGCGACTTTGCGGAAGTTTTGAAGAGCGAGAGGGTTGGCACCCGTGCCAGATGCCGGAGACGATTCTGGCCCGGATAATTCGCGTGAGCAGCAACGTTGGCGATGTGGTGGTAGATCCGTTCGGCGGGAGCGGAACCACGCTGGTGGTGGCGAAGAAACTTGGAAGGCAGTATGTGGGGACGGAACTGTCGGAGGACTATGCCACCCGGATTGCCGAGCGGCTGGCGGGCGTGGTTGTCGGACATGCGGTGAATGGTGACGATTGGCCCGACGAGCACGTGGAATGCCTCAGGTCCATGTATGCGGAGGCGTCGGTGTCTACGGAGTTGCTCGCAAAGCGGGCCGCATTGCTTGATACTTTCACGAAGCAGTTCAACTGGCGAATGGAGGTATCGGGTTGGCAGTGCGAATACGAGGCCGACGATGTGCTTGGCAAGCTGGCGGAGCTTCGTAAACGCAGCCGGCTGCCCAGGATCAAGGTGCATGCGAAGGACGGATACGCCGGCCGCGGGAATGCTGCATCAGATGTGATGCCCAAAGTGACGCCCAAGGCTCGCAAAAGAAAAAGCCCGCAGCCGGATAGTAACGCCGACGGCGAGCTTTTTGATGTTTCTAATGTCGATTCTTGATACAGCTAACGATTAATCGTTATTCTTCTTTGCGGGTGCATCGGGCATGCGTTCGAGGATGCTGTCAACACATCCGTATTCAACGGCTTCGTGTGCTTCAAGCCATTTGTCGCGATCGCAGTCTCGTTCCATTTGCTCTATGGGTTGCCCGGTGTGTTTGGCCTGTATTTCATAGAGACGTTTCCGCAGACGGATAATCTCGTTGGCGCGAATTTCCAGATCAGTGGCCGGTCCGCTGAGCACTCCGTGGATCAGCGGTTGGTGGATGAGTACGCGGCTGTTGGGCAGGATATGTCGCTTGCCTGCAGCGCCACCCATGAGCAGCACAGCTCCCATGGATGCAGCCATTCCTACGCAGCATGTGGAAACGCTCGGCCGCACGAACTGCATCGTATCGTAAATCGCCAGTCCTGCAGAAACGCTGCCGCCCGGCGAGTTGACGTAGATGCTGATGTCCATCTCGGGATCTTCGTTGCTGAGGAAGAGCAACTGTGCGACTACGAGGTTGGCCATGTAATCGTTTATTTCGCCGCCGACGAAGATGACTCTGTCACGCAGCAGACGGCTGTAAATGTCGTAGGCGCGTTCGCCGCGTCCGGTCTGCTCGATGACGGTTGGTATGAGAATCTGATTTTGTTCCATAGTCGAATCCTTGTATAAGTCGGCCACCGTGTTTCCGGCCGCGCGCGAGGCTTATTGCCCCGTGGATCACTTCTTCTTTTTCTTCTTCTTGTCGTCGTTGGTGAGGATCTCGTCTACGATACCGTATTCGAGTGCCTCAGAGGCTGACATATACCTGTCTCGTTCGGTATCTTCCTGGACTTGCTCGGGGGTCTGGCCTGTGTGCTGTCCGAGGATTTCGTTCAGGAGGCGTTTTGCCTTGATGATCTCTTCGGCCTGAATCTGGATATCAGCGGCCTGTCCCGAGACGCCGCCCCAAGGCTGGTGGATCATAACCTTTGAGTGGGGGAGGACATAACGTTTGCCCTTGGTTCCTGATGCGAGGATAACCGCGGCCCCGCTGGCTGCTTGTCCGACACAGTACGTTGCGACATCGCAATTCAGGAAGTTCATCGTGTCATAGATCGCCAGGGTGTCGTCAACTGCTCCGCCGGGCGAGTTTATGTACAGGTGGACATCGTTTTCGCGTCCTTTTGCCTGTAGTTCGAGTAGTCTCATAATGAGGCTTCCGGCGCTCGCGGGGCCAATTTCGCCCCAGAGGAAGAGGATTCGTTCTTCAGCCAGACGCTCTTCCAGCGTCATTTCGCGTCGGCCTTCATAGTCGCGATACGCCATATTCATCTTTTCGATGTGGTTCATCGTTTCTCCTGGAGGAGTTTGTGGATACATAAATATTGTGCTTACTCTATGAGCAGGCCTGCTGGTCGGCGTCTGACGCCAACCAACAGGCCGCTCTGGAGTTACTATCGGCAAAATCGAGCCGAAAGTCACAGTTCTTTGTGGCATCGAATCAGGCTGGCGTGATTTATTTTACGCAGCCCATCCGGCGAGAGTGCCACTGTCATAGTATTAGTCTTCTTTTTTGGTGCTCTTCTTGGCAGTCTTTTTGGCGGTCTTCTTCACCGTCTTTGTGGCTGCCTTCTTCTCGGTCTTCTTTTCGGCCTTCTCTTCGGTCTTTTCCTCAGACTTATCTTCGTCCTTGGAGTCGTCCTTTTTGGCGGTTTTCTTGGCAGCCTTCTTGGCAGCCTTCTTCTCGGCCTTCTTTGCGTCGGCTTCGGCGCGTTTCTTGGCTTCTTCTTCCGAGATTTCCGTCACTTCGCCTTGCTCGATAAGTTTGTCCAGTGCAGCATCTTCACGCATTGCGCTGGAGACTGATTCGATCGTACCATCGGCGGTGAGTTCCTGGCGGAGCTGCTCGGGACGACGGCCGTACTGGGCTGCCATCGAGGCGATCATGTTGTTGAGGTCCTCGTCCGTGACTTCGATCTCGAACTGATCTGCTACCTTGCCAAGGATGAACTGCCTCTTGAGTTCGACCTTTGCCTGCTCCTGTGCGGCGGCCTGCAGAGCGGTGATATTCTCGTCGATCATCTCCTTACTGACGCCCTGACGCATGAGGTCCACGTAGCGGCGTTGCAGGGTGCGTTCGGCGTGTTTTGCGGCAACGCCTTCAGGCAGTTCGAACTCGGTTGCATCCATAAGCTGTGTGGTTATCTGGTCACGCATGTGACGCTGTGTATCTTCCACGACGCGTGTTTCCATGCGTTCGCGGACAAAATCTTTGAATGTGGGTTCATCGGCGAAACCGAGACTCTTGGCGAAATCGTCGCCCGTCGCGGGCAGAGTCTGCTTCTTGACGGTCTTGACGGTGAGCTTGACTGTAGCTTCCTTGTCGCGCCATTCCTCGGTGGGGTGGGCGGCAGGTACGGTGATCTTGAGTTCCACGCTGTCGCCAGCTTTCTTGCCGGCCAGCTTGTTGCCCAGTTCCACCAGAGGGAGGCCTTCGATCTGTCCGGGTGCGACGCGGATCGAGAGGCTGTCATTGCTGACAGGATCGTTGCCTTCGACGACAACTTCGGATTCCACGTCCACCATATCGCTCTCGGTGGCGGCGTCTTCGGTGGGTTCGTATGTGGCACGTCCCTTGCGGATTTCTTCAACGTATTCGTTTATGCTATCGTCGGTTACTTCATTGACGACCTTCTCGATCTTCATGCCGGTCAGCTCGGGCAGTTCGAACTCAGGTGCGATTTCGACTTCAAAGTCATATACCAGTTCGCCGCTTTCGGGCAGTTCGATATCGTCGAGCTTCACATCGGGCTCGCCGAGTATGTTCAGCTCGCTCTGTTCCATTGCCTTGCCGATAGTGTCGCCCAGAAGGGCATTGCGGACATCCTGGGAAACTTCCTTACCGAAGCGTTTCTCGACGAGGCGGCGGGGGGCATGTCCGATGCGGAAGCCCGGAATCTGGGCCGTATCGTTTAGTTCGCCGAACATCTCATCACGCTTGGCTGCGATATCCGATTCGGAGACTGTGACGATGATCTTCTTCTTGAGCGTTCCGGCGTCTTCAATCTGGATATTGACGGTGGTCTCGGTGTTTTCTTCGGCGGTTTGGTCGGTGTTTTCTTCGGTCATGGCGGGAGAATCTCCATTGCAGGGCCCCGCGACCAGCCGTATCCACAAGATACGACCCCGGCGGAGCGGAAATCGATGTATCTACCGGTGCAATTCTATGCATTAATGGCAGACAAACTGCGAAATGTACGCAAAACCGGCCCCACAGTCAACCCGGCATTTGCCTTCAAAACGCTTATATATCTCATGTTGATGGGGTAACCGGGCGTAATTGGCAGATCGGGCTGGTGCGAGACCTGGCCTCGCAGCTTATGAGTTGAAGATATTGCGGATACCGGTGAATATCAGCTCTGCCGCCATGGAGGCGACTACCAGGCCCATCAGCCTCGTCAATACCGACATGACTCTTGGTCTAAGGAATTTCTCCCCGCGTGCGGCGATATGTAGCATCAGGCCGACTGTCAGGACAGCGGCCAGTATCGACGCGCATGTTACGGGAACGCTTACAGTCTTCTCCATGCTCATCACAATAAGTGCGCCCGTGGTGCCCGGGCCGACCGCTACTGGCAGGGCCAGGGGTACTACTGCGATGTCCTCTTCCATTTCGCCGGCCTGGTAGAACACGTTTCCCCTTACCAGGGTGACTGCGGAGAGAAACAGGAAAGTCCCGGCCCCGATGCGGAAGGCGTCGATGGTTATGCCCATAACTTGAAAAATATACTGTCCGAGGATGTAAAGTGTTATCGAAGCGATAAGTATGGCGATTGTTGTGCGAGTGGCTGTGCTGATACGCTCTTTGTCGGTCATGTTCTTGGCCATTGCCAGAAACGTGGAGATCAGGAAGAACGGTGTCAGGAGGAAGAACAGTTTTACGTAGGTGTTTAAGAATTCTTGGGCCATGGTCGCGGTTCCTGTGTGTGAATCTGGTTTGTCGTGGACACGGCTAGGCGCCAGTGTACGCAGCCGCGCCTTGTGTTCAAGCTAATCCTCGTCAATTGAGTGATATGCGGCAATGAACGGGCGGTTTATTATTCTCTAGTGCCTGGTGCCATAAACGTCAGCCAATAAATAAGGCACCGTCCCTAATAAAAAAGAAGTGAACATATCCTCCTGTTTTGCCCATCTTTCTTATATTAGGGACGGTGCCTTATTTATGCCGTTCTTCGAACCCCATTTGCGGGAACATTGGCTGGGTGGCGTCTGTCTGCGATGGAGGCCGGCCGGCCGGGCAGACGGGTTTCTGCAGCTTGTTTCCGCTTGTTTCTGGGTGGTTACTTTGCTGTCCGCGGTTGGGAAACTTGATGTTTCGTCCGTATTAGCGTATACGTGGCGGAATCCTTGGAAGACTTTATGGGAGCGTGTGAGATGTCCATACAAAGTGAAATTGTCGCCAAAACGCAGAAGTACATTATCGAAAACTACGGACGCCTGCCGTTTGCGGCTGCTCGTGGCGCGGGAAGCTACCTTTGGGATGCCGACGGGAATGAATTCCTGGACTTCTTTCCCGGATTTGGTGCCGGCGGCGTGTGCGGGCATTGTCATCCGAAGATCGTGGAAGCTGTGCAGAAACAGGCCGCTACGCTGATGGCCCATGGTAACCTGTTCACCAATAGTCCCCAGGTTGAACTGGCGCAAAGAATTACGGATAACGGGTTCGGTGGAAGGGTCTTTTACTGCCATAGTGGCGCCGAGGCTAACGAAGCTGCCATGAAGCTTGTGCGTCTGGCGGCAGGCGAGGGCAAGTACAAGATTATCAGTTTCAATGGATGCTTCCACGGAAGGACGATGGGTGGTCTTTCGCTGACGCCGGAATCGTTCCAGAAGGGTTTCGAGCCCATGCTGGGGGGCAATGTGAAGGTGGACTTCGGCGATCTGGATGGTGTGCGCGCGGCGATTGACGATGAGACCGCCGGCGTGTTCATCGAAGTGATCCAGACCGAAGGCGGCTTGAATATCGCCACAAAAGAGTTCATCCAGGGTTTGCGTGCGCTGTGCGACGAAAAGGGCATCCTGCTTGTAATTGACGAGGTGTGGACCTCCCCCGCGCGAACCGGCAAGTGGTACGCGCACCAGCATTACGATATCACGCCGGATGTGATGACTCTGGCCAAGGCCATCGGCGGAGGCATGCCCCTTGGTGTGTGCGTGGCGGCCGAGAAGTGGGCCGATGTATTGGGCCCCGGTACGCACGGTTGCACGATGGGCGGTCAGCCGGTTTGTGCTGCTGCCGGTGTAGCTACGATGGAACTTATTGAATCTGAAGGGCTTGTAGCCCGTTCGGCGGTCAAGGGCGACGAAATAATGGCCAGGATCGCAGCCGCCGACATTCCCTGCGTTACAGATATTCGCGGCAAGGGTCTGCTGATCGGCATGCAGCTTGAAGAGGCCAGAGTCGCCAAGGATGTGATGATCGAGTGCATGAAACGCGGCCTGATTCTATGTGTCGCCAAGGGCAACGTGGTTCGTGTCGCCCCCGCGCTGAACACAGAAGATGCCTTGCTGAAAAAGGGAATTGCTATACTGATTG
>CBDUQP010000107.1:0-12302 GCA_965369385.1 uncultured Phycisphaerales bacterium | reverse complement strand
CATTGGAGAATATTTCAGGCGTGGACGTTGATGAGGTGTGGAATCTGCGGTTAAGGATAGCACTGCGGAGAATGTCCTTGGCAGGCACGGCCGACGCAGAGACTCAATGGCGCACAATCGCAAAGGGACTGGCGGAACAAGAAGGAGTGCGGATCCTCAAGAAGAGCTTTGTCGATCTCGACGAATGCGTGAATCTACTGAGGTCCGACAAACCTGAGTTGTGTCATCATATTCTGGCAGACTTGGTCTTGCTTGCACCGGATATTCCTTCAATGCGAAGGCTCCAGTGGCACAGGACAAAGGAGTTCGCGAACGTACAAGGATTGTCCGAAGTGAAATCGACGACGCTATTGGATATGGTTCTCTCAGCCGCGACCCCAGAGAACCTTGCGGCCGCAGTTCGCAGAAGCCAAGACACACTCCTGACTTTTGATGCAAGTGCCGAGGAGCTTGCTGCACTCAAGGGTGATTGCCAAGCCTTTGTCACGAGCAAGAGGAGCAGTGGGGAGCCAGGGCGCCCCCCGGAAACAGTCTTGGTTGACTCGCTACTGGCCAAGAGTGCTCGTGAACGGCTTGCAAGCCGTTCTGCTTCAAGCCCGAGAAGGAAGGCATATTGGCACCTCTTTGCCGGCGAATTCGACAAGGCAGTAACCAATATGCACGAGGCTCTCCGTGTTTCAACAACTGAAGGACGTGCTATTGATCGCAGGCTCGAAGATATTGCGATCGTATTGGCGGTAGCGGATGGCAGTATCAGAAATCCCCACCGCTTCACTCAATTGCTTGTGAACGAAGGTTCCGGTCGACGCAAGGATTCTGGCCGCGTGTTGCCTGAAGACGATGATACGCTGTTGAAGACACTTGTGGCGTGTGAGAAGAAAGCGGCGTGGAAAGAGATTAGAAGCGGCGAGGATGCAGTCGTCTCCGCCTCCAAAGAATATGGACATTTATCCTCCGCTGACAGAGCCGCGATTGCATCAAGGGTGCATGACTGCTGGACAAGAAGATTGTCACGATGGGGTGCGGCCGGTCTGAGTAAGAAAGATACGAAATGGACACAGTCGCTCTGGGCAGTGGCGGTTGGTTCTGCAGCCCAGACGGGGGATGATCTGCGAGTCGTCAACGATATTATCTCTTGCAGCCTTGAGGTGGCTCCTGGGGCGGATATCGCGACTCCTCTTGAGCATGCTGCCAAGAGGTTGGCGGATGGCCCGGGACGTCAGCTTGTGCTTCAGACCTGTGCCAGGATCCACTACAAGCACAAGAACTTCGCCAAGTGCGTGGCCGCCTTTGAAGAAGCCCGCAAGTACGCAGCCAAAGGCGAATATGCCTCTGATGCTTCACTCGAGTTCATGGAGGCGATGTCTCTGATTCGTTTGAAGAAGGCTCCAGTTGCCATCAAGTTACTTGCACGGGTTGGCAAGTATGCGACATCGGCCGAAGTACGTGCCAGAGCAATGTTCCTGATTGGATGGGTGTATTTGCGACAGAGTCAACGCGACCAGGCACGGGAAGCTTTGCAGCAGGCAATTGCCGCGGATCCTAACGGACCACATGCGGCCAAAGCCAGGAAGCTGGTCAAGAGGCTGATGGGGACTTAGGCCGCAGCCGGTTGCCATAATGGGATATTTTGAACACGGGGAATCCAAGTGATCAGACGACAATACAGGGTTGTATTGTGCTTGTTGATTGCAGCAGGGACGCTGTTGGTTTCCGACATCGCTCCCGCTGCAAACACGGGGCATGCCAAACCTGTGTCAAATGATCGAAGTGGTGCCTTGCAGAAGCCGAAATCGGAGAAGGCGAGCCAACGCAAGCCATTCCTGATCCGCTGCCGTGCTAAGTACTACAACGATCTGAGAAAGAATGGTGGAGTGCTCTACAGTGCATTCCACGTGAATGTTCCTCATGTTCTCAAGAAACTGAAGAGAGGCCCAAGGGACTATGCTGTGCATGTGTCTGTATGTTTTGGATCAAGCAGTGCTCAAGTTGAAATGCTTCAGGCGTTCTCAGAAGACGCGGACATATGTGATGTATGGTTATTCGCCAACCCAAGCAAGAGACGGCCGAGGGACGACGATGTCATTTGGCCAGGTTACGATAATCCCGTGATCAACAGGGTTCGTGAAGTGCGAACTGTGACGCTCGGGCAGCGGGTTCTCGCGGTCATGCAAGGCTGGGGGAATGCCGTAAAGCGATCGCCTTGGGGGATTAGGCCCTATCGGCATATCACCTCCGAGGAAGTGACGTGGCATACGCTCGCGGTAGTGGGGGCCGGATACGATGGGATCCTCTGGGGCTGGGAATGGGATAAGCGGACGCAAAGCAAGCACCTGAAGAGACTAACCGAGAGTCTGGAAGAATACCTGACGGATATTGGCTCTGCCCTCATCGTCCCTTGGGCGCAGGTCTCTGAAGACCAGCCGGTGAGCGTCTTATTCAGCGACAAGAAGCTCTTCATTGTCCTACTGAATCCAGCCTACATGACAGTGTCTCCAGACGGAACGAAGATCCAGGTTCCTACGTCCGGGATGCGTCGTAGCGGCCAACTGACACTCCAGATTCCGCCGGGATACAAGATTGAATCAGGACAGTACGTGTCAGGATTCCCGGTGGTCATGCGTCGTGAGAAGGACGTGATTAATGTCGACTATCGGTACTCAGCTGGCGGCGAGTTGCTCATCTTTCCCATTAAGCCCCTCCCGGCCACTACTCGGCGAGATACGGGCAAAAGCAAGTCGAGCGTAATCAGAGCAAAGGGATAGCCATGATCGCCAAGCATAGATTCGCTCATTCTCTGGTGATGGGCGTGCAGCAATTGAGTCGGGCTTCAGGATTTGCCGGCAACGGAGAGTTGCGTTCGCAATGCACTTTGCCCGGCGAGACTGACTACAAAGGCGTTGAGGATTTCCCTATGAGCAGAAGATCGACACAAACGGTTTTGTTCTTGTCCATTGCTGCTATGTTGTCGATAGCCGTCACGTGCGTCTATGGCGTGAACGGAGAGGCCGCGATAAGGGCTGAAGCCGACAAGTCTGCCAGTGCTCGGAAGAAGAGCGAGCACGTCGAGTACGGTACACGGGAGCCGTTCTTGATTTACGACCATTATCCCTATATAGCCCGTCTTCGCAGGGAGGGCTGGTTCTTCAATGACGTCCGTCATTCAGATCCTTCCAAGACTCTTAAGCAATTCAAGAGGGGGGCTCACGACTATCGCGTGCACACTCGGATATGTCAGAGCTCGACTTCTATGCAATTGCGACAGGCGAAGATTTTCAAGGCTTACTCAGATTCCACCGATATCTGGATATTTCATAATATCAGCAAGAACGCACCAACGAACAGAGACACTATCTGGCCGCGTTACGACAATCCGGTGATCAATCAGGTACGTGACGTGCGGGCCGCAGTGCCCAAGCATAAACTCTTTGCGACTGGTTACAGTAAAAACGGAGTGTCACCAAACACTATTGACGTCATTTGGGGAATAACTCGCTACAGAAAGCCCATGTTTGATGAACTGAAGTGGCAGCTTCTCGCTGTCATTGGGGCCAACTACGACGGATTTCTGTGGGGACAGCTGTCAGGGAATGAGAAACTGAAGTCACTCGTCAAGGGCATTGGTGAGCATCTCGCCGACATTGGCTCTGCTCGCATTGTACCTTGGACGCAAGTTTCTGATGATCAGCCGGTGAGCGTTCTGTTAAGCGACAAGAAGCTCTTCGTTGTGCTGTTGAATCCAGCGTACATGACATTGTCATCGGATGGAAAGAGGATCAAGGTTCCCATATCCGGGATACGTCGTAGCGGCCAACTGACACTCAAGATTCCATCTGAATACAAGATTGAATCGGGGAAGTACTTGTCAGGAGTCCCGGTAAGAGTTCGCCGAGAGAAGGGCGGTGTTCACATCGACTATCGCTACTCGGGCGGCGGCGAATTGCTTGTGTTTTCCATTACGCATAGTCCGCCCGCTACTCGGCCGGGTCGAGTCAAGAGCAAATCCAAGGCAGACAAAGCAAAGGAATAGCCATGAGTGCCAAGTACAGAATCGCAGACTTTCGCACATTGCTTAGCCTAACATTAGTCATTGGGACGATATGTGTGTGCTGCAGTCTCGCGAGAGCTGGCGAACAAGTCAGCTATGACGAATACAAGAAGAAACGGCTTGCCAAACTACAGCCGGGTATGGACAGGATAAGCAAGGCCAATAGTCAGGATCCGGCAATGCAGGCGTTTGTGAGGCGGCTACGCCTGATTGACGAAGTCGCGGTGTTGCTTGTGGACCGTCTGGAGTCGACGAAGGCGGCGGCCTTCGGCGGCCTTCTCGACGATATCCTGACGGATGATGAAGAAATCAAGGACAAGAAAGGCGGGAAGAGCAGCTTCACGGCTCATGACATATACGAGCGATACAGCTACGACTTTGAGTCAAGTTTGTCTGTGCCATCTTTGCCGGATATGCAGTTGAAGTTGTTGCGGCAATACTATGACGCTGCTTTGCGGACGGCTGGCGAGCATGTTCTTTCAACTTCAGGAGGCTTGCTAGCTGTTGGCGAGAAAGCCAAAGCTGACGTTCTTGAGCTGTGCGTGTTGTTGCCATTTCTTACGGTACCTGAAACCTCGTGGTCGCAACACGAGATAGATAGGCTTCCGGAAACATTGAAGAAGGATAAATCGCTGGAGTTGCTCGAAGGCTTCTCGCTGAGGATTGGGCGGCCCCAGACTGCGCTGGCGTTCGCCGAAAGGCGACGCGCAGTTAAGAAGAAATGGTCAGAGTCTCAACGGTGTCGGTATCTCCTCGGCCAGGCCGGGAACTTGGCGAAGCGGACGCGTTGGCGATCGGCTATTGCATGTGCAAGACACGCAGTGGATCGCCTCGAGAAGGCTGGGGATGTAGCTGAAGGAGTCAAGGCTCGGATAAGCCTTGCGAAGTTCTATGACAGATCCGGGAATCCGACCGTAGCAGCGGCTGAAGTGAAGAAGGCGATGGACGTCTATTCGAAATCCGGCTACTGGAGTTCGTTGGCTGCATTGCGACTGATGTATCTGTACAAGGCACAGCAATCACAGGCAGTGATCACGGAATACAAGGAGTACGTGGCCAAGCCGAGGGCGATAAACGCCAAACCGCACTTCATGTACGTTGCATGGTTGGCATATCGCAAGTTGCACAAGACGGAAGAGGCTAAGGATCTTCGAGAGAGGTTCCTTGCGAAGTACTTCACGCACAACTTGGCAGCGGATTTCTACTACGATGCAGCCATTGAGTCAATTACCGAGGACGATCTTGCAGGGGCAAGCAAGTATCTGGACATCATTATTCAAAGGGCTCCAAAGTCGCCTCTTGCCTCCAAGGCGCGGAAGCTGAAGACCAGTTTGGGAAAGGTTGGACGACGTGAAAAAAGGTAGTTGTTCCGAAGAGGCCCTTGGTGTCAGGAATACTGTTGAGGGTGGGGCTCAGATATCCGAAGATGCTGCAAGTCAGCAGCTTCATCGTTGGTACGCAGTTCAAACACGAAGTCGTCACGAGAAACTGGTTTCTGCTGAGCTGGATTCGAGAGGCCTTACTTCATGGCTTCCGATCGTCAGCAGGAGGAAGAAATGGTCTGACCGATTTGTGGTGGTTGACGAGCCCCTGTTTCCTGGGTATATGTTCGTGAATATTGACTTGGTAGACCGGGTCGATGTGCTTCAGGCAAGAGGGGTTGTCCGCATGGTCGGTTTCAATACCAAGCCTGAGCCTATACCAGATGAAGAGATCGATTGTATTCGGATTGCCTTGGACAGTACTCTCAAGTGTGATCCGTATCCAAGGCTTGTGGTTGGCGCCGAAGTGACCATTATTCGCGGGCCGCTCAAGGGACTCTCAGGCGTTCTGGAGCAGCGAAATGGCAAGCATAAAATAATCCTGTCAGTCCCCCTTATTGGCAAATCTATGGCTGTCGAGGTGGATGCTGTTGATATTGAAGTATTGTGAGCCGACACCTGCTGCTGAAAGGTGTGTCCCCATCAGGGCTTTGGGGCTGCGTCAGTTGCCTTGAATGGCAAAGTGATTCAAGGAAGAAGGGCGAGACGTGTTCAGAGAATGAGCCATGTTCTGTATGTGAGCCTTGGGGATCGCAGTGGTGGAGCCGAGAGAAGTCTCCTTACACTGATAGAGTCTCTCAGTGATAGACACCGCGTGGACGTGATTTGCCCTCATGGCAGCTGGCTGTTGGCAAAGGCGATGCAACGCGGCTGTTCATGTCACGGCTTAGTCTCACGGAGATCGGCTTCATTCATGTCGATCGTCGGGATTGTGGAGCTTGTCCGTCTGAGTTTTCAGATCAGGAAGATATGCTCTCGGGTGCGGCCTGATATTATTCATGCGAACAATATCTACGCATCAGTGATCTGCCTGCTTGCCGTATTGTGCTATCGATGTCGCCTGATCTGGCATGCACGTGACGTTTGCCGCATCGGATGGATGGCAAGGCTTTGCGGCCGGGCTAGTGTAGCTATCGTGTCTGTCAGCCATGCCGTCGGGAAGCACTTGACTGAATTGGGAGTCGGCACAGAGAAAGTGCATGTAATCCACAATGCGGTCGAGGGCAAGTCGCCGAGTAACACAAGTCAAAGGAACTCTTCAGCCGAGCATGACACTGTATCGTGTCCACCGTTCATCTTCGCTAACATCGGGCAACTTGTTGAATGGAAGAAGCAGTTGCTGTTCGTGCAGGCAGCTTCGCGAGTTGTCAGAAAGAGATGTGATGCTCAGTTCTGGATCGTTGGAGACGACACAGCGAGAGTCCACCGCCGCTACAGGCAAACGTTGCTCGACGCCATAGCGGAAGACGGTATTGAGATGCATGTCCGATTCGTGCAGTGGCAGGACGACATTGAATCCATATGGGACGCTGTGAGTTGTCTTGTTCATACTGCCGACTGCGAGCCATTCGGACGGGTCGTGCTAGAAGCAATGCTGCATAGAGTGCCGGTGATTGCGGTTGACGCGTTTGGGCCCGGAGAGATAATCGACCACGAACGAACTGGCATTCTGGTTCCTGCAAACGATCCTGACGCGCTGGCACGTGCAATGCTGACATTCATCGACAATCCCGAGGTGGCATCCCGAATAGCCAGCAATGCACGTGAAGACGCTCTTCGCAGGTTCTCTGTAGATACCATGTCGCAGAAGATACACAAGTTGTACGAAAGCTTGCTTCCGTCGACTAAGGGCGAGGCGTGAGATGCGGATAGGGATCAGCTTTCAGTGCAAGGATAGCTTTCCATCAGGTGTCGAGTATTACAGCTTGGGACTGATCGAGGCATTGGCGAGATATGAACCTCAGAACGAATATGTCGTCATTACGAATGCCCCCGATTTGCTTGGCCAGTACGTGGCCAACTGTGACGGCATACGAGTAGTACGGGCACGATACAGGTTCGGGCGAGTTGGCAGGATACTCTGGGAGCACCGACAGCTACCGAGACTTGCAGAACGCTTAAATCTTGATGTTCTGCATTGCCCAAGCTATGTATGCCCGATTACTCCCTCCAAGATACCGTATGTCGTCACAGTCCATGATACTATAGCCTTAGACCACCCTGAGTGGTGCACGCGTCTGAACAGTGTCTATTATGGCAGACTCTTGAGAAAGAGTGTCAAGACAGCCGCCAGCATCGCAGTTGTTTCAAGTTTCACTGGCGAAATGTTGAAGAAGCACGTGGCGTTGTCCGAGGACCGAATGAGCGTCGTGTATCCTGGTATTGATGAGCCATTCTGCGAGCGGCTCTGCACGGATCGGCTGAACTCGATCCGTACGAGGTATAGCCTGCCGGACAGATACTTATTGCATGTTGGTAATGTGGAACCCAAGAAATCGCTCTCAACCCTGCTTGAGGCCCATAGGCGTGTTCGCGGACATGGGTTGCCGCACAAGCTAGTGTTGGTTGGCAAGCGAGCATGGCGATCCAGAGCTGTCCTCCGCAAGATTCGGGAGCAGGAACACAACGGGAGCATTGTTCCGGCCGGCTATGTAGATCGGAAGGATCTGCCGGGTGTGTATCAGATGGCAGATGTGTACGTTTGTCCATCCATCTGTGAAGGCTTTGGCTTCCCTCCACTGGAAGCAATGGCATGTGGGACGCCTGTGATTTCCACTGAATGTGGTTCCCTCGGAGAAACCTTGGGGAATGCGGCATTGCGTGTTGTGCCGAGCAATCCCGCGCAGCTGACTGACCACATCGTCAGGCTGTTGACCGATTCAGAACTCAGAGACCGATATGTTCAACTTGGATATCTCCGAAGCAGGCTGTTCTCTTGGGAGCGTTGTGCATCTGCGATGCAGTCCATCTATGAATCCGTGAGCCGTGCGGCGGTGGCTTGATATGCAGGAGTTGTCGCCATATCTGGATAGCCCTGCGAAACGCACTCTGGATGTGTTGATCGGTATCATGCTCCTGATTCCTACAGTTCTGGTCGTTCTTGTTGTTCTGACCATGGTTCTGATCTGCGACGGATGGTCGCCGCTCCTGTTTCAACCGAGAGTTGGCAAGGACGGGAGGCTGTTCCGCATACCCAAAGTGCGAACGATGAGACCGAATCGAGTGACTGGCGAGCTCCAGTCGACGCTGATCGGCAGATTTCTTCGCCGACACAGAGTAGATGAGTTGCCTCAGTTGCTCTCTGTCTTCTCAGGTAAGGTCAGCCTTGTGGGCCCACGGCCGGAACTGCCCGAGATCGTTCGATCATACGACCACAATCACAGACGACGGCTTAGCGTAACTCCAGGGCTGACGGGAATATGGCAGATGAGAGCAAGTCGCCGGAAGAACATACATCAGGAAATGGCGTATGATCTCCTGTATCTTCGAGAAGCCAGCTTCTGTCTGGATATGAAAATCTTGGCAAGCACAGTACTTTTCGTTCTCAGGGGCGGTCCCGATAGCCAATGAAGGTGGCCTACCTGCTGACGGATTTCCCATCTCGAAGCGAAACCTTCGCCGTTCGGGAAATCGAGTATCTCCTGCGGGAAGGGTGGGAAGTGGCCGTCTTTGCCGCACGCCGGCAGCCATCGTCGGGAGCGGAGACGAGAACGATCCGAGCTCACTATCGGCCAAGGGCAGTATCCTTCAAGGCTATCTATGGTGTATGTCGCCTTGTGAGGAGATACCCGTTGGGACTCCTGAGATTCGCGGCGCTTCTGGCGAGAGTTTGCATGGAATCGCCTAGGGAGAGCCTGAGCCTGCTGAGGAATGTTCACACAATCGCGTTCTTTATCGAAGAGTTGGACGCGACGGACATCGATCATGTTCATGCATACTTCCTCAGTTGGCCTGCCCGCATCGCATTGGGAATCGCGGCCGTCACAAAGAAGCGAATGAGTTGTGCAGCACATGCACGTGACATCTTTGTGGAAGCGGGTGCCATCAAAGCGAAGGCCAGGTCGGCAGAGTTCATTGTCGTGTGCACAGACCAAGGGACGGAAGATCTCAAGAGAAGGCTTCCTGTGGATCTGCATGACAGGATTCATCTTGTCAGACATGGCGTCGATGGTCGCGAACAGCTATCGCGATCTGAGAATGAGGGCCAAACAAAGGATGTGAAGGAACCGAATGTTATCCTCGCAGTGGGGAGGCTGGTTCCGAAGAAAGGGTTCGATCATCTGTTGCGGGCGTTCTCTCAGGTGCGAGAGAAGTTGCCCATGTCGCGACTGGTGATAGCTGGTGATGGGCCTGAGCGGGCCAGACTGACGAAGCTGGCGAGATCCCTCGATGTCCATGAGCACGTGGATTTCTGCGGGTGGCGTGATCAATACAGCATATTGGCATTGATGGACGGAGCGAGCGTACTTGCTGTGCCCTCTGTAGTCGCGGACGATGGTGACAGGGACGGCACTCCGAATGTGGTCCTCGAGGCCTTCAGATGCGGCCTTGCGGTGGTGGCATCGAGCCTTCCGGGAATACGAGAGGCAGTCACGCATCAGGAGACGGGCTTGCTGACGACGCCAGCTGCAAGCGAAGAGCTCGCAGATACCCTCTGCAGGATACTGTGTGATGACGATTTGAAGGAACGTCTCGTTAATGCTGCCCGGCTCCGACTTGAGCGGGAGTTTAGCTCTGATTGCAACAATGCCCGGATAGTCGAGCTGATGAATGAGTCACGGCTTCTTCGTTCAGTTGCTACCGTATGAGAGTGTTGCACATAACAGAGGCCTTCACGGGCGGGATCGTGACCTACATGCTCACGGTCCTTCCGCGATTGGTCAGAAGTGGAATCACGGTGTCCCTGGTGTGTTCTGACCGGAGGTCATGGCCAGACGCCAATGCCGCAATAGATCGTCTCAGGCAAGACGGAGTGGACGTCCGCGTTATGCCAATGAGTCGAGCCATCAGACCGTGGGCTGACTTGCGTGCTCTGTGGCGTCTATACAGACTGATCCGGCGCGATAAGTATGATATCATCCATACACATGCTTCGAAGGGGGGCGCATTGGGCAGGATTGCTGCTTGGCTTGCTGGGCGAGTGCCGAGTGTACACACGCCCCATTGTTTCGCCTTCATTCGGTGTGACAGCACCATCAAGCGATCGCTGTATTTGTGGTTGGAGAGGTTTCTCGGCCTGATAACCACGCGCATCTGTGCAGTCTCCCGTGAAGAGGCAGATGCTGCAATTGCGAGGGTGGGCGTACCCCGGGCCAAGTGCGCGGTAGTGCGGAATGCACTTGAGGACTTGACTGACAGCGGCGAGTGCTACAGCGACGAGGCTCGTGTGGCTGTAAGAAGAGAGTTGGGTATTGGCGCGGATGCTGTCGTGGTGATGACTGTTGGGCGTCTCGAATGGTACAAGGGAGTTGAGCGATTCATCGAAGTTGCAGAGGCGTCGAAGACCCAGAATGCTATCTTCCTTGTTGTTGGGGACGGGCCGCTGAGGCAGTATCTTGAGCGAGCAATCGCAAGCAGAGGGTTGCTTGACAGGATTAGCCTACTCGGACATGCGAGCGACACAAGACAATTGTATCTGGCGGCTGACATTGTCGTCTTGTGTTCCACGGCCGAAGGGCAACCATACGCGATCCTGGAGGCTATGCGTGCCGGGAGGCCCGTGATAGGCACAAACGTGGCGGGAATTCGTGAACTTGTGGATGATGGCAAGACAGGGTACATGGTTCCTGATGACGTTGACGTGATCGCAAACACAGTCGACCGCCTGGCCTCCTGTTCGGACCTCCGAAATAGGCTGGGAGAGAACGGATATGAACGCTATCGACAGATGCATATGCCAAGCCGGCAAGTAGAGAAGGTCGTTACAGAATATCGAGACGTTTGCAGGCACATGAGATGATGGCAAGTTCCACATCTGGGCGATGCGAATAGCGGAAGCGTCCATGGCGAGACGAGGCAAGAGATGACATCTGAAGCCAAGAGGCTGGCCGCCGCATCTCTTGGAGTGTCGGCGCTTGCCATATGCGGAAAGGTCTTCGGGTTTGCCGAGAAGATTGTTGTTGCCACGTACTTCGGTACTTCCAGGTCAGCCGACGTCTATTTCGGAGTGATGGGCATACTCTGGGCGGCGGTGTTTCTTGTAAGAGAGATCGTCTCGCCGTCCTTGTTGCCAGTGTACACGAAGGCGATGTTGAGAGCCGACGGGAGCACGGCATCCCTCTTTCGGTGGGGGATAGTCAGTGTCGGCAAGTTCCTCGCACTGATTGTCTTCGTGACTGCAGTCGCCGCTCCTTGGGTCGTCCGGGGACTCCTGCCGGGTTTTGGGAGCTCCGATCAACACGTTGCGGCAGCTATGTTGCGGTGGGTTGCGCCCGGTATTGTTCTCCTGGGCCTTATGGCCGTCACATGCACGCTTCTCAATGCGAGAGGCCGGTTCGTGTTGTCAGCCGCGAGTGATGCCGCAGTGAAGTGTGGATTAGTCGTGGGCATGCTCGTCCTTATGCCTGTGCTGGGCCTGAACTCGATTGGGCCATCGTTGGCTGTTGTTGCGGCCGGCTGTCTTCTCTTGCAGTTGCCGTTCTTTCCCGAGCGACATTCGCTGCTCAAACGAGTGAGTACTCCCTCGGGAAGGGAGTCCATCAGGGCTGTGCATGGGCTCATGAAGCCCCTCGCATTGGGAGCGATACTGTCCCACATCAGTGGGCTCGTTGACAATGCTCTTGCTTCGAATCTTCCGAGTGGTCATCTGTCGTACTTGCAGTACGGCAAGAGGATAGTGGATGCGATTCTGCTTATCGCGCCGGTGGCCATTGTTACCGTTGTGTATCCGAGGCTGTCGCAGCTGCGTCAAGGCAATCAAAGTATCGACGCCC
>CBDUQP010000106.1:0-12518 GCA_965369385.1 uncultured Phycisphaerales bacterium | reverse complement strand
CAGGTCTCCCTCCACCTGTCCGATATACCACCTGCGATGGATTGGCCTCCCTCCGCCAATCTGTCGCATTTTTTTTGCGCTGATCGCAAGGCAAATGAACTGCAACGCGAAATGACTCCGCCTTGATGGCATTCAGGCCCCACGAAACCAAAATCCCCTTCCCAGCCGAACTACCGTGACATGCGATGCTCATCGCTATAACATGACAGCGTATCGGAGTCGAGATAAGCGAATGCCAACATCGGATGCAAGAAAACTTCGCGACCTGCAGAAGGTGCTGGACGTCACCCGGCTGCTGGCTGCCACTGTTGATCTGGACGACCTGCTTGCCGAGATCATCGAAAAGAGCATGGATCTGCTCCGCGCAGAGCGGGCGAGTCTTTTCCTGTACGATGCGCAGACCAATGAACTCGTCAGCCGCGTTGCCGCCAGCGCCAAGGAAATCCGCTTCAGTGCCGATCTTGGACTGGCAGGGGCTGCGGTAAAGACCGGCCACACCATAAACATTCCAGACGCCCACAAAGACCCCCGCTTCAATTCCGACATAGACCGCAAAACGGGATTCCGCACACGCAACATCCTCTCAGTCCCTCTGCGAGACTACGAAGACAAACTCGTCGGCGTACTTCAGGTACTGAACACCGAATCCGGCGAGTTCACCGACTACGATGTCTCCCTGGCCGAAACTCTCGCCGCACAAGCCGGCGCGGCCCTGCAGCGTGCCAACCTCATGGAGCACCTGATCGAGAAACAGGAACTCCAGCGGGCAATGGCTATCGCAAGGGAGATTCAATCAGGCCTGTTCCCAGATGGATCCCCGCATACGTGCGGTTTTGACGTTGCAGGGTTCAGCCAGCCCGCCGACGATACCGGCGGCGACACCTATGACTTCATGCATCTTACCGATGGCAGATGGCTGCTGACCGTCGCAGATGCCAGCGGACACGGAATAGGCCCGGCACTTGTAGTCGCCCAGACCCGGGCAATCCTGCGGGCAATCGGTTTCCACGGGGCAAACATCACGAGTATTCTGCACACCGCTAACGAATTGCTGGCCATGGATCTTGAAGGCAGATTCGTAACCTGCTTCCTGGGCATACTAGACCCGATAGCATCGCAGATGAAATACGCCTCAGCCGGCCACGGACCACTGCTGTTCTTTGACCACGCCGCCGACACCTTCGAAGAACTTCCCGCCACCGGGCTCCCGCTTGGAATAATGCCCGATATGGACTACAGCGAAGTAACGCTTTATGACTTCACACCCGGCGACCTGGCGATTATCACCACTGACGGTTTCTTCGAAGCCATGAATCCGCAGAATGAAATGTTCGGAATCCAGCGTATGCTGGACCTGATAAGGCGGGATCACGAACTGCCCGCCAGCGAAATAATCGCCCACCTCCGCGATGCAGTGGACACCTTTACCGCCGGATTACCACAAGCAGACGATCTAACGATAATCATTGTCAAGAGGCGCAAGTGCCCCAAGGCATGACAAGCGTCACCACGTCACCGGCCGTCTTGCAGGCAGGCATGTAATCCGGGGTTATTTCAGCGCCCGCACATTCGCGGCAGATATCCCGCATCATTGCCGCCGGTTTGTCCCCGTCAAGCAACTTGCCAACCGCTTCGAATGCGTCGCCGGCATCTGCAAATCGCTGTCGTTCGAACATGTCCACCGCCTCGGCATACAGCCTGTATGCCTCTATGCTGTCTTCGCATGCCCCCTGCCGATGGCCCGCCAGCTCCCATATCCGCACCGGATCAACCACGCCCTTAATCATCACATTGCCAAGCGGACGGGCGAGCAGGTCGACCTGATCACTCCGCGCCCACGTGGAATCGGCAATGATGATTCGCGTACCAAAAAACTTGCTCGCCGACTCCAGCCGCGCCGCCAGGTTCACGCAGTTGCCAATGGCTGTATAGTCCATTCGCTCGGTCGATCCGCAATTGCCCACCATCGCTTCACCGCTGGCCGTGCCGATACGCAACCCCAACTGCACATCGGCACTGTATGTTTCTCCGAGCGATATGTTCAGTTTGTCGACAGCCGCCGCATACGCCAAGGCCGCGTTTACCGTGCGATCCGGATGGTCCTCCGTGGGCACGGGAGCACCGAATATAGCGAACACACCGTCGCCGAGGAACTTGTTGACGTATCCGCCCCATTCATTTTGCACAACACGCGTGACTTCATCAAAGTACCTGTTGAGCAGAACAACAGTCTCGTGCGGCCCGAGCCTTCCCGACAAGGGAGTGAAGCCCGCCAGATCGGAGAACAGGCAGGTAATGTCGGCTTTGCTGCCACCAAGGGCCGCCAGCGACGGGTTCGTCAGTAATTCGTCCACCAGTGCGGGAGACAGTGCGTTTGAGAACATATCGCGTATGCGACGCTTTGCACGTTCCTCGGTAAGCAGGCGATATGTGGTCACTACCACAAAACTCGCCACCATTGCCACCAGTGGATACGCCATCACCAGCCACGTGCTCCACAGCCCGAACACCAGCAACACGTTTCCAAACACCAAACCCACCGCCACCAGCAACGATATGATCGCAGCCTGCACTATCGGGCGTAAGGCGACGATCAGCGTTACGATCATTCCGGCGATCAGGATTGTCGCAATGTCGGCGGCTTTGCCTGCGTGCTTTATGAACTCGCCCGAAACGATTGTGTTGAAGACTCCGACATGAACCATAACGCCAGGCATCTGTGCAGCAACCGGAGTCGGCACCAGGTCCGTGCCGGTCGCGGTAGCACCAACAAAACACACCTTGCCTTCTACCCGGCTGCGAAGTTGAGCTTCAATCCTGGCTGCGTTTGTCACTATTCGCCTGCGTTCTTGCGGAAGGCTGTCCAGAGACTTCAGCAGTCCTTCCACCTTCCTGCTGCGCTCTGCATATTTGCTCCACTGCTCTTTCAGCGTAGCCGGTGCCTTTGCGGAATTGGGCGCAGCGGGCTTTGCAAGAAACACATCGAGATTCTCAGGCCGGCGGATTTCAACTATCAGTTCTCTCGCCAACTGCTTTGCTTCTGCGTCGCCGTCGGCCTCAGATTTGCGAAGCTGTGCCAGAGTGGAACTGGTTTCGATAGCAGGGGTATACAGGGAGTTGCGATATGCCTTTTTCTCGGCCGCCTTTTGCGCCTGGTATGCCGCATTGGCAACGTTGTTGGCTTTGATGAATTTCCAGTATAACTTCTCGACTTTGCCCCCCGGCACGGCGGCGGCACACTTGAGCACCTCAAGCCGCTTCTTGTGGGCGAGATCGTCTATCTTCGTAATCCTGAGTTTCTCGTCAGCCACCTTGATGACGGCAGCGGCGGGAATGTGATGCTCGGCGAGCGAGGTTTGGCGGGCCTTCCAGTTGACCAGCATATACTTGCCATCGACGAGGGGAATCCGCCTGCCGGCGCCATCTGCCAGGAGGATGTTCAGCGAATCGCCATCACATTCGAGTCGCGAACTGCCTCCATGCTCTCGTTCGAGCTTGCGTCTGGCAGCCAACAATGCGAGTTGCTGAAATCCGCCTTTGGTAATTAGTGGTATTCGCCTGAACACACCATCTGTCTTTTCTTCGTCTGCAACATACGAGACAAACCCCACCCCATCGGCAGCTCTCGCAAGTGTAACCAGCGGCGGCAGGGGCGTCCCGTGCGTTATCGACATACTTGCAAGGTTCTTGCCCGAAACCGCAAAACCGGGCAATGCCATTTGTGCACGCCGCTCAAGATAGGCGGTTGTCAGTAAATCTCGCCCCAAGTTCTCACGATGCTCGTCCAGACCGGGCAGCACCTTCGCCTCAACTTCTGCGAGTGACATCTGAGGATCCGTCATCACCCGGCCGGCAAGTTGCGAAATCACGCGGCGTCTGGAGCAAACGATCACCTTCCTGACAGTCTCAACATCAAGCTTCAGCCTCGTGGCAACGTCTTGGGCCAGCATCAGTGGAGATTTCAGCAGTTCATTTGCGACCGATGCTTCGGTCGGAGAGATAACATCTGAGGAACTGAATTCAATAGGCATTGCGAGCAACACATTACCGGCGTTTGCGATAGCGGTAGCGAGGATGGAATCGTCCAGTATCCCGCGAGGGGCAATTGGGGATTCACCGTTACTGTCTGCCGCCACATACCGAACGGCCTGCGGTTCGAGCATGGCAATATCGAGAACCACATCGCCCGCGCCGCACTGCTTTAGAGTTTCGACCACCTGTGCGATTCGCCGTCTGGGCCAAGTCCATCGTCCTATCTCGGCAATGCTGCCATCATCGATATCGACGCAGAGAATTGAATCAGCCCGCCGGCCCGCAGGCTTGGAGCGAAAACGCCAGTCGAGACAGTTCAGCTCCAACTGTCCGCCAGTACCGCAAAAGTAAAGTATCACAACCCCAAAAGTAGCCAATGCCCCCAGGAGCAATGCTATCAGCGTTCTTGGGATTCTGGAAAAAGTGCCGCTCATATACAGACCTCAACCCGGATCGACCTCTTGACTCTGCCTGGCCGAGGCACCTTCAAGAGGCCGCTATCGTCAGTCAATTGCACGGTGGCACTACGGGGTGGACTCTCCGCCTGATATATAGTCAAACCGCTGGTGGCTGTGATACGGCTTGCCGCGTGGTGGTGCACCCGCACCAACGCCAGCCTGGTTGAACCATTGGGTGGAATCGCCGAACAGCCACGCGTATTTGAGCTCCTCCTTCGTTTGCCCGCCGTTGGGATCCCCGCCCGCCAGCGTGTCGCGATCATCCTTCGTAAGCTTGATCGAAGGAGTCAGCTTGTCGTTGCCCTGCTCGCCGGCGCGGACACCGCGCTTCCCGAGGCCGCTCCCCATCGCCCATTTGCCCGATGTGCCTTTGATGCTCGTACCAAAACCGCCGTTATGCGAAATACCGCCACCTGTTCCCCGAACAGCAAATGTGGCCACAGGCGTTTTTACGCGGAAGTCGTTTGCTCCGCGGCTGGAATCTACCTTCGCGTTGATGGCTCCATATTTCACGCCAATGCGAGTCTTCACGAGCTTGTCGGCCGTGCCTTGTGGCGAGAACTGGCGAATGCCCATCATGGTGCAAGGCGTAACCACCACCTTGCCGCGATCGGCAAACTTCAGTTCAACATTGGAGCCCATACCGGTGCGAATCAACATCCTCTCGCCCAGTAGATCGCCCTTCTTGAGAGGAGTCCACTTTTCGACCGCTTGCGAAGCATCGCATTTCGAGGCTATGCCGGTCACGGATACCACCGTAATGACCATGGCGGAGACAGGCGGCTTCTTCAACGCGACTTTTGCGGGAGTGGTTACTGCCGGTTTTGCTGGGGCCTTGGCTTGGGCCTTTGGTGCGGCCGACGCTTTCTTGGCATCTGCGCCAAACGCCTGCGTAGAAACCAGCATGGCAACCAAGACTGTGATTATCGTGTTCTTAAGCATGGCTAATTCCCGTTAGTATGTATTCATCTGAACCTGTCCGACCTTACCGTCGACAGGAGTTTTCAGTCAATTCAGTTCGTCGAGTTATTCACGCTGTCGGGTGCTGTTCCGGTTCGACGATAGATATCGCCACGGCTCAGAACCGCGACATATTCCATCCCCTTAATGGTAGTGCCCCCGAACCCGGGCGGCATTATCTTGCGGTACTGCAACTCTCGCAGGCAGTAGCGGCAGCTCGGACCAGTCAACATCAGCGTAACTCCACCCTTCACCTTGCACGCCTGATACACCATATACGCGAGCTTCCAACGTGTGACGGGGCGTTTGGCGTCATGGTTCCAAGCAGAGTTCACAATGCCACGCTTGGTCAGGATGTCTACGCGCTGAGCGAAGTCCTTTGCGGTATCCTTGCCATCCAGCATCAGCAATATACCACGCATCGCATCGTTCTCGGTAACGTCTACATCCGATACCCGATCCAAAAATGCGTCGGACTTCTCGTCGGCCGGGAGGACCACATCGCCGCCGACCAGCTTGACCGCTCCCGGCTGATTGCATCCACCGAGGACAACCGGTACCAGCAGAACTCCCGCCAGTATAAGTGCTGTTCTAATTGAGCTCATTGCCTGTTCCTATCTGCAAGTTATGTCGCTATCGATCTGCATCCAATGCTTGGACCAATCGGCAGCATGCCGAAATGCCCTTGAAAAACTAGAAACTGTAATTCACGCCGAAGTAGACTGAATGCCTGTTACCTTTTCCGGCGCCATCCCATGCCGATCCGGGCATGAAGACACCGTAGCGAGCGGTGAGCGCCAGATCGCTGGTGAGTCGCCAGTTGCAGTAAGCATCCCACTCCCAACCGAGCCAGCCCGAATTGGTAGTGGTCGAAGCGTCACTGATACCGCCTTGTCGCTGGTGACGCCCGTAGAAGTAGAACCTGTTTCCTATTTCCATCTTCTCCAGGCACTTGACGTCCTTCAGCGGGAAGCAACTGGCGCCCAACGCATACATGTGAATGTTCGAGATAGCCGGCGCAAAAGCGATGCCCGTATCGCGGTACCCAAATGCGTTGAACGCATGGTCTTTCGTGCCCGTCCTGTTTCCGCCAACCGTAGCCACCGCATTGCCCCGATCAGCATCGCCAGAGGCAAAGAGATACTCAAAGTTGATGCGTGGATCGCAGGCAGCTTCGAACAAGTACTCCAACTGGAAATCCAACGCAATTGCCGCAATGTCATCCTTGGAGGTAGTCGCACCGTTTGAATATGTGTCACCCCATTCGCCAACGGTTTCAAAAGAATACCGTAATGCTGGCAGATACAGAACACCCGTGCTACCGATACCCACGTAGTTGGAATCGTACCCGTATCTCTGGCCGCCATCCTGGCCGCCGCCACCAGAACTGGGCTCCGTATTGTCGCGATTGCCCAGGAAGTACACGAACGGACGGTGATGATCCATGCTGGTGCATGTTATCTGTCCGCCGAACATCATTCGCTCCTGGCGATATTCAACCGCGGGAGACGTATCTATATTATGTGAGTGACGATCAGTCTGGCCAATAAAGGTCATCATCTCCAACTGGCCTACCCTGGCATTCAGTTTCACCGCGTCGAGCGTGGTAGATAATGCCAATGCTGTGCCCAATGCCATGAACTGGCGACCAACCTTCACCTGCAACCCTATCTCCGGAAGCTGCCCGTTATTGAGCAACATGTACCGCTCAAGATCAAACTGGTACCACATGCGTTCGACTTCGAGATCGAAATCATCCCCGTTGAACCGCGGATTATCACCCTTGTTCCAATCGTTGCCCAGCATCAGGCCGCGGAAATATGCGCGATGAACACCTCGATAGTTCAAGTTGGCCCACAGGCGGAACTGGAACTGCCTCAGCGTTCGCTCATGACGAGAGGAGTCTTCATAGTCCATCAATGCGAAGTTGAACGATCCGCCCGCGTCGAAACCTTCTTCCCGTGCGCCGGGAATCCGCTCGTCGAGGCTGACTCGCAATTGCTCTGCATATATGTTACGTCCGCGGGGTTGTGCTGACGCACCGGCTGCACAGAATGCTATCAGCAAACCAACAACCGCCAGACGTACGATTTTGCCCGATGCTGTTCTCATGGATGTATCCCAGTTCAAAATTCGCGCGCCCAGACTTGTAGACAATCAATAGGATCAGAATCCCACAATCCGTGGCTGCGGAACGCGCCTGTTTTCATGTTCACGAAGAGTATTCCAGACATAAATATCGCCCCTGCACTACTCATTGTCAAGCACCAGCTAAGTTCTCTCTCGCCGCCAGCAAGTGAGTAAGCTACCTCACAATGCCGGATTTTCACAAGATTTCCTCCGCATCACCTTATATGGAGCAGAAATGTTGGGGTGCTGTACAGGTATTACCGGAGCCACTTTCCGATTATTTCGCTTTCCATAGCCAATTCTGCATTCCAAAGCGAAGGCGAATTCACATTTGAAGTGCACCGGATAAGCGTTGTATGGCGTTATCTAAGGCGTATTCCATAGCGCATACCAGACTCGTCAAGCGCAACGCTCCGAAAAAGATCGCGATAGGGAGCATTTAAGCCAAGAGCCTACAAAGCAAATACTTACAGGGCAAATGCCGATGCTATTTGGTGTCGCCGGCACCTGAGTTGTCAGGACAATCGGCCGGAATACACCCGCGATCATCAACATAAATCCGCGCCCGCTGGGCAATGGCGTCGGTAGCGATAATGAGATCGCCCTTTCTTGCATGCGTGTCGGCATCTATGACCCGCACGATATTGGCCAGCTTCTCCTGATCAGGCAGAATGTCAGGCAACTTGTTGTAGCTGCCCTCGAAGAAGTCCGTATCGAGCATACTGTCGGCGTGCTGGGGGAACAGGGCGAAGTAGGTGATATCCGATTCCACCAGATCGTTGAAGAAGTGTGTGCCGAGCGAGACATCGGGCACCACGTTTTCGCTCATCGTTACTATCTCGCACATCGCACTGACGTGGCTGATCTCCGAGAATGTTACCGGTACGCCAAGAGACGGCGTGCTTGTGCCCCACCTGCCCGGACCGACTATGATCTGCTTCATGTCGGCCACGTCATCGCTGCTGTGCACGATCTTGCCGATCAGGCGCGCGACCGCGTAGCGATCGCCTATGCCGAGTGCGGCGTACTCTGAGGGCACCACATAGATGATGCGATTGAGCACACCTGAACGGCTGCATCCGATTACCGCTCCGTGCGCATCCAGCACGCAACTTCCCTCGGGTACATCACAGCCCGCGATCGTGCGCGAATCTCGCCTTACCTGCAGCGGGCGACACTGCACCACGTTTATGCGGCAATCCTCATCGGACAGGAAGTTCGTCGTGAATTCCACATCAACGGGATACTCATAGGCATCGTGCAGCACGCGCAACATCTCCTGCATGTCTCCGAGGAACGGTGTCTTCTTGAACAGACCGTCAAAAGTGAGAACGCGATTAAGCGAAGTTCCTTCCAGCCCGGCCTCGCTGGCCCGCTTGATTGCCTCCTCATCGGTAGACGCGACCAGGTCCAGCGGAATATCCTGGCTCATTGCGATGACCTTATCGAACGATTCGGTCACGAGCTGGTTTGACGTCATGTCGAGGATGTCCACACGACGTTGCGAGAACTTGCGAATCTCATCAAAATTACCCTCGGGGCGACGATCTGGAGCGCTTAGCGAAACGACACGAGTATAGTCTTCGTCGCTCCTGTCCACCGCTCGCGTACCCATCCCAAACACCAGCCGCAACATTCCGCTTTCGGGATCAATATCCTTGTTCCACACATACGGATTGAACGAAAGCCCAACACCCGCCAGTTGCGGGTAGTAGTAATCTTTGTGCAACGAGCCGCTGACTCGCTGCACGAGTATCGCCATCTGTTCGTCGCTCTGCAGCAGACCTCGCTCCATGCGATAACGCAAAGCCGCCTCGCTCATGCTGCTGGCGTAAATAGTGCGCACGGCCGAAAGGAAGTCGTCAAGCCTGGTGGACCGTGGACCCTGGTTCGCACAGAACACGCTCTCGTACTTGCCCGCAAACGCATTGCCGAAATTATCTTCCAACAGGCTGGAAGACCGCACAATGATCGGGCTCTGGCCGAAGTAATCGAGCATATCTTCGAATTCGCGAATCAGATCTTCCGGGAAGTTTCCGGTGAGGATTGTGTGCCTGCCCCGGCCGGCGTTCTCGAGAAATCGCTCGGGATCCTTCTGGCCTTCGCGAATCCACCAAAGACCGTTCTTCACGAGGAATGTATAGAATACATCGGCACCGATGAAGAACGAATCGTGCGGTTCCAGCTTGGCGTCAAGGCGTGGGCAGTCTTTCCGCAGAATCGCCCTGGCCAGAAGCATGCCCACGGACTTTCCGCCGATACGCCCCGTGCCCACCATGCGCCGGCCGATCTTTGTGATATCTTCCAGCGTGAAGTACTTTTTGACGAGAGATGACACCCGATCATCTCGGGAGATGGCCATTCGCACGAGACGGTCGAATTGTTTCTCCGTTTCGGAATTCTGCTGCTCATCGTCCACATGCTCAAGCACAGTCTCTTCAGCCTTGGCGAAGCTCTCATTCCAAATACCAATGCTCTCATCACCCGAGTTCAACCTCGGCCATTCCACCGACGTTCGCACTTCCGAAATGATCGCACTCTGCGTAACGGGTCTAAACTCATCGCCATCTCGAACGTGCAGCATGTGTATCGTCCGCGAATGACGCGACTGCACCTTGAGCGGATGAATGTAGAGATCATTCTTGTGATGGAACACGTCAACGAACACTTGCGTGGTGGCGAATATGGAAGCCGTGGCATGGCGCGAATGATGGTTTCTGAGCAGGCAGAAATATGCCAGCGCCTCAACATCCAGAAGATATGGGCACGTCAGCATGAAGAAGTTTCCAAGCATCCTGTCGCTGTGCCACTCATCGGCAAGTTCGCTCAGACAATCGAAGACGTAGAACCCGCCCCTGCCGTTCTTTTCGATCACACCATGTATCTGGTTCACGAAATGCTCGAACCCAAACTCTGGCGCAAGCCTGTGTACCTCCCGCCGGGGCCCGTGCTCCACCAGCGGCTGGTGCGAGGCGAAGCGGAAGTATATTATTCTCTGGCCCAGCTTCTCTGCAGATTTGCAGTATGGGCCTATGAAGGCCTGGTAGTCGCTCACATCCTCTACCTGCCAGACGAGATTGTCTCCGGGAATCAGACCCTTGAAAACACTGTCAAGTCCTGCCAATCCGGTGCTGAGTTTAGCGTCGATCTGTGCCATATGTCTGCCAATCTACTCGGTGTTATCGAAACACGTCCGCCCACTTCACACTATACCAATCTGCTTTCCCCACATGCAACCTAACTGAGACTATACTCGACAACCGTTGACACTCCGTGAACAAACAGCATTAGGATGTTTGATTATGCCAATTAGACAAACTAATGCGCCAACACCAAAGATTTGTGCTATTAATATAGTCTCCCGGCCAGGTCGCGCAGGCAAAATAGCCTGTTCATGTAGCAGTAAGGTTTAAAGACAGCAAGCGTCGACTCTGCAACCGCGTTTCTTTTATCCTGAAAGGATGTTAACAATGGCAAGCAGCACCGGCCCCAACAGCTACGAAGAAGTCTTCTCGGATTCTTACACCGAGAACCTTATGGGTAACGTAAAGGCCCGCAACCCGGGCGAAACCGAATTCCACCAGGCAGTGCGGGAAGTCGCTGAATCCGTAGAACTTGTATACGCCAAGAACCCCGAGTTCGCCAAGGCCAAGGTATTCGAACGCATGGTAGAGCCCGAACGCCAGATGATCTTCCGCGTTCCCTGGGTCGACGATGCCGGTACCGTGCAGATCAACCGTGGGTTCCGCGTTGAGTTCAACAGCGCGATCGGCCCATACAAGGGCGGCCTGCGTTTTCACCCGTCTGTATACCTGGGCATCGTCAAGTTCCTGGGATTTGAGCAGGTCTTCAAGAACGCTCTGACCACCACGCCCATCGGCGGCGGCAAGGGCGGTAGCGACTTCGACCCCAAGGGCAAGAGCGACATGGAAGTCATGCGTTTCTGCCAGAGCTTCATGAGCGAACTGTTCCGCCACATCGGCCCGGACACTGACGTCCCCGCCGGCGACATCGGCGTTGGCGGCCGCGAAATCGGCTACATGTTCGGACAGTACAAGAAGTTGACCAACAGCTTCACCGGCGTACTCACCGGCAAGGGCCTCGGCTGGGGCGGTTCACTCGTCCGCACCGAAGCAACCGGTTACGGTCTGGTATACCTGGTAACCAGAATGCTGCAAGACCGCAACACCGACTGGAAGGGCAAGAAGGTCGTCATCAGCGGTAGCGGTAACGTAGCCATCTACGCCACCCAGAAGGTCCAGCAGCTCGGCGGTAACGTAATCGCCCTGTCCGACAGCAACGGTTACATCGTCGACGAAGAAGGCATCAAGCTCGACACCGTTCGCAGGATCAAGGAAATCGAACGCGGCCGCATCAGCGAATACTGCCAGGAACACACCAATGCATCCTTCACAGAAGGTTGCGCAGGCATCTGGTCGGTACCCTGCGATGTCGCCCTGCCCAGCGCCACACAGAACGAAATCGATGGCGACGCAGCACAGTTGCTCGTAAACAACAAGTGCATCGCGGTCGGTGAAGGCGCCAACATGCCTTCCACGCCCGAAGCCGTCGCCGTATTCCTCGAAAACAACGTTGGCTTCGGTCCCGCAAAGGCCGCAAACGCAGGCGGCGTAGCCACAAGCGCCCTGGAAATGTGCCAGAACTCCATGCGTCTCGACTGGCCGTTCGAAGAAGTCGACAACCGCCTCAAGGTGATTATGGATGCCGTGTACGACCAGTGCACAAGCGCAGCAGAAGCCTATGGCATGCCCGGCAACCTCGTTGCTGGTGCCAATATCGCCGGCTTCCTGAAGGTCGCCGACGCCATGATGGCACAAGGCATCGTTTAAGCTTCACCGACGATCCGTATCTGAAATCAACGCCCTCTCGTCAGCAGACGAGGGGGCGTCTTTATGCGCTCAAACAGGCACACTTCAC
>CBDUQP010000105.1:0-12857 GCA_965369385.1 uncultured Phycisphaerales bacterium | reverse complement strand
CCAGAATAAAACTAAAACGATTATACCCATCAATTGAGGTGGGACAGAGTACTAGAATGACACAAAGTCCGCCTGGCGGACGGACAGTTCAAACTTACGGATAGTTGTTGACAGTATCCTGCTTCGACAAAAGCTTGACCTTGCAGCATGCGGCGATATACTTGCGGGTGAGTGTTGGCCCCCGTCAATAGGGTCTTACGCTAAAGCCCGGACGTCACGACTCTGGGCTTTTTCATGCGCCCAAAACCCGACTCGACAACTCAGAACCCTCACTGTTGACCATCGCCCAAGTGAGCCGGAAGAACCTTCCCTGCATGTTCTCAGTACCCGGCATCGTCAATATCTCCTCGGCGATCTTATGTAACACTCTTTGCTTCTTGGTGTTATATGACCATCTACCCGAAATCCGCTTTGGCGAACCCTTGAACCCCCCAAGCCACTAGGATATACTACGGGGCTATCTGTACTGGCTGCACTGAGACACATTGCACTAACTGCATTCATAGACGGATATACTCGATGGCTGATACTATCAAGACTGCGGACAAACCCAAAAAGAAGGCGACCAGAAAGAAAGCCGCCGGAAAGTCACCCGGCAAGAAGGCCGCGAAGAAGGCGACTGCCAAATCCGCCAAGTCCACCAAATCGGCAATCAAGGCAAAGCCTGACGCCACCGCTACCATCGCCAAATCCACACACCAGTCTACGCCGCCAGTTTCGACTAAGAACACTGACAATACACAAACCAGCCAAACCGCTGCTGAACCAAATTCCGCCATTGCAGTCGAGGCCAATCGTCGCCCGCTGAACGAGCAACGATACATCTCCGTGATCGGAGCAAAGCAGCACAACCTGCGCAACATCGACGTGAAGATTCCCCGCGACAAACTGGTCGTTATCACCGGTTTGAGCGGATCGGGCAAGAGCAGCCTGGCGTTTGACACCATCTACGCCGAGGGCCAGCGGAAGTACGTCGAGAGCCTGTCCGCCTACGCCCGCCAGTTCCTCGAACAACTCGCCAAACCGGATGTCGAGCACATCGAGGGCCTGCCACCCACCGTCGCCATCGAACAGCGCGGCGGCAGCAGCAGCAACCCAAGATCCACCGTCGCCACCACTACCGAGATATACGACTACCTACGCCTGCTGTTTGCCCGCGTCGGCGAGCCACACTGCTGGATTTGCAGCCGGCCTATCTCAAACCAAACCGTCAGCCAGATGGTGGACACGATTCTCGACTTGCCCGATCAAACCAAGTTCATGGTGCTCGCGCCGATAGTTCGCGGCCAGAAGGGCCAACACACCGACCTGCTGAAGCATGTGCAGCGTGAAGGCTTTGTCCGCGTCCGCCTGAACGGCGAAATCGTGGACCTGCGCGACATGGGCGAACTCAACAAGAACAAGAAGCACACGATAGAAGTAGTCGTAGACCGCCTCGTACTTAAGGACACCATCAAGGTGCGTCTGTCGGACAGCCTGGAGACCGCCCTTGCGCTCGCCAGCGGGCTGGTGAAGATTTTCTACCAACCGCAGGCCGCCACAGATTCAAAATTGGGCGCGGCTGCAAGAGATACCAAAGCAGCCCAAAGCACGAGACTCCCCGATCGTCCAGAACCCAAGGCGGGAGACAAGTTTGCCGGTTGGGCCGAGCAACTGTTCAGCGCAACTTACGCCTGTCCCGAGCACCCCGAAGCCAATCTCGAAGAGCTCTCCCCGCGGATGTTCAGCTTCAACAGTCCCTACGGTGCGTGCGAGGCCTGCGACGGTCTCGGGACCATACTGGAATTCGATCCGGAACTGATCGTGCCCGACCAGACGGTATCGCTGACAGGCGGCGCGATTGACGCATGGCGGCACAGCGGAAAGCGGATGAACATCTACTACAACCGCATGATCCGCCAATTCTGCCGTGATTATGACGTCGACCCGAACATGCCGTACAAAGACATCCCTGCCGCCAAATGCAAAATCCTCATGTATGGTGACAAGGATAATGGCTTCGAAGGTGCATTGCCCAACCTCAGCAAACGCTGGCGAAAGACCGACAGCCAGTTCGTGAAGGCACGCCTGCACGGATTCCTTTCGGAACAACCGTGCGACAAGTGCAAAGGCACGCGACTGAAGCCCACGTCCACCGCAGTAACCATTTGCGGCAAGACCATTCACGATGTAACGTCGGTGTGCATTACCGATGCTGTGAAATTCTTTGACAAGCTGGTGCTGGATGAAGAAAGAACACAAATCGCTGAGATGATCCTCCGCGAGATTCGACACCGCCTGAAATTCCTCAGCGATGTTGGCCTGGGGTATATATCGCTCGGCCGAAAGTCATCTACGCTATCCGGCGGCGAGGCACAGCGTATACGCCTGGCTACGCAGGTTGGCAGCGGGCTGGTGGGCGTATGCTACGTTCTCGACGAGCCCACTATCGGCCTGCACCAGCGCGATAACGAACGACTAATTGGCACGCTGAAGCACCTGCGAGACATAGGCAATACGGTGATCGTGGTCGAACATGACGAAGACACCATCCGCATCGCCGACCAGGTAATAGACATAGGCCCAGCCGCCGGCAGACATGGCGGACGAGTGATGGCACAAGGTACGGTAGAAGAGATCTGCGCTTCGCCCGATTCTATCACGGGCAAGTATCTGTCGGGCACGATGGAGATTAAACCGCCCCATCACAAGAGAGAACTCAGCAAACGCCAACTGCTGGAAATAAAGGGCTGCCGCGAAAACAACCTCAAGAATCTGGACGTGGCGTTCCCGCTGGGCGGAATGATATGCGTCACGGGCGTGAGCGGTTCAGGCAAGAGTACGCTGGTCAACCTCACACTGCTGCCGGCCCTCAAACGCCGAATCTACAACAGCAAGGACAAGCCCGGCGAGATGGACAAGCTGCTCGGCGTGGGAAAGATCGACAAGGTTATCGAGATCGACCAATCCCCCATCGGCAGAACACCCCGCAGCAATCCCGCCACCTATACCGGCGTGTTCGATCTGATCCGCCAACTGTTCGCCAAGACGCGGGAAGCCAAAATACGCGGCTACAAACCGGGCAGATTCAGCTTCAACGTAAAAGGCGGACGCTGCGAAGCCTGCCAGGGCCAAGGCACCAAACGCATAGAGATGCACTTCCTCCCGGACGTCTACGTGACATGCCAGGAATGCAAGGGCTCGCGATACAATCGCGAAACGCTTGAAGTGAAGTACAAGGGCAAGACCATCTCAGACGTGCTGAACATGCGAGTTGAAGACGCCATGGGTTTCTTCGACGCGTTCCCGAAGATCAAGCAACTCTTGAAGGCCCTGAACGATGTCGGCCTGAGCTACGTGGAACTCGGCCAGAGCTCGATCACCCTGTCAGGCGGCGAGGCCCAGCGAGTGAAGCTGGCATCGGAGCTGGGCAAGACAGCCACCGGCCACACGCTCTACATTCTTGATGAGCCCACTACCGGTCTGCACTTCGCGGACATCCATAATCTGCTGAACGTACTCAACCGTCTTGCCGACATGGGCAATACCATAATCGTGATCGAGCACAATCTGGATATCATCAAGTGCGCGGACTGGATAATAGACCTCGGCCCCGAAGGCGGCGAAGGCGGCGGAAAGATAGTAGCCCAGGGCACAGTAGAAGACATAATGCAGCACCCAACGTCATACACCGGCAGTTTCCTTAAGTCTCACCTGGCGAGACATTAGTCAGGGCAATAGCGCCGAAGATGAGAAGCCGGCACGGGCACGTGCGAGCAAAACTAGGGACTGGCTCAAGAAGCGAAGCCAAAGGCGAAGCGCACGTGCCTGTCCCTATTTTGCGGCAAAATGCGACATACGCAAAAAGCGGGGACAGGCACGTGCGCTTCGCTTCTTGAGCCAGTCCCCGTTTTTTGCTCAACACCGATGCAAAATTCGGCCTGTGGTGGGGCGTTTTTTGCTTGCTCTTGCCCGCCCAAACCGTAAGTTAGATAGACTCGGTTGTTCAGCGTAGGATTACAAACGAGACAGTCCGCCTTACTGGGTGACAAATGGACTATCTCGTTTAGACTTTGACCCCATCTGGAGACAACTATGCCGGCTTCAAATCCTAAAGACATTCGTAACATCGCCCTGCTCGGGCACGGTGGTGCAGGTAAAACAACTCTTGTTGAAGCAATGCTTTATACCATGGATGTTACCAACCGTCTCGGTAGCGTAGACGATGGTTCGAGCATTATGGACCACGGGAACATCGAAAAAGAGCACAAACACTCGGTAGACCCCTCAGCAGCCTACTTCGACCATGCAGGTGCCACCATCAACGTGCTGGACGCCCCGGGATACCCCGATTTCATCGGTGCTGCCCTTGCGGTGGCATGCGGTGCGGATGTCAGCGTTATCGTAATCTCAGCAACGGCCGGCATTGAGGTTAACACCCGCCGAATGTTCAAGGAATCCAAGGCCAACAACAGTCCAATCGCCGTAGTGGTCAACAAGATCGACGCCGAAAACGTCAATCTCGCTGAGATCATGAGCAGCATCACCGAGACATTCGGAGGCAGTTGCAAGCCTGTGAACGCACCTTCCGGCGGCACCTCGGTTGTTGACTGCTTCACCAATACCGAAGGCACCAGCGATCTCGGCGACGTCGCCGATCTCCGCACCCAACTGATCGAGAATATCGTCGAAGCCGACGAGAACCTCATGGAAGCCTACCTCGGTGGCGAAGAACTGACCGATACGCAACTGGCAGCCGCGTTCTCAAAGGCAATGATCGAAGGGGCGCTCATCCCCATAATGTTCACCGCAGCCAAAGAGAACGTCGGTATCACCGAAATGCTCGATACCGTCGCCAAGTACTTCCCCACGCCCGAACAGACCACGCATATAGCCGTCATGAACGGTACCGGCGAAGACGCCGAAGAAATTGAGATCTCGGTCGATCCGGACAAACCCTTTGTGGGACAGGCTTTCAAGGTAACTACCGACCCGTTCGTCGGAAAACTCGCATGGATTCGCGTCCTACAGGGCACCATCACCGGCGATACGCATTACCTGCTCGCCGATGAGAGAAAGCCCGCCAAGGTCGGCCACGTTTACAAGATTCTCGGCAAGGAAACCAAGGAAACCCCCAAAGCCGTCGCCGGCGACATTATCGCACTGGCGAAGGTCGACGAGATCACCACCGGAGCAGTCCTGCACGACGAACATGTGCCTATGTACCAGGAAACATGGGCGGGGCCCACTCCGATGTTCTCGCTATCCGTGACACCCAAGAAACGCGGCGACGAACAGAAGATATCCGAATCGCTACACAAGCTCTCCGATGAGGACCCCTGCTTCAAGTACTCACGTAACTCGCAAACGCACGAGACGGTCATATCCGGAACGGGCGATCTGCACCTGCGAATCATGCTGGCTAAGATGAAGGAACGCTTCGATCTTGAAGTGGACACCGCCCAGCCGAAGATTCCCTACAAGGAAACCATCACCGGCAAGGCCGACGGCCACCACCGCCACAAGAAGCAGACCGGCGGATCGGGACAGTTCGGCGAAGTTTACCTCCGCGTGGAACCCATGGAACGTGGCGAGGGCTTCGAATTCGTCAACGATCTCTACGGTGAGTCGATTCCGCGTCAGTACCTGCCCGCTATCGAAAAGGGTGTACGAGACGTGCTGGAAGGCGGCGCGGTGGCCGGTTACCCGCTGCAGGATGTCCGCGTCAGCGTTTATGACGGCAAGCACCACCCGGTAGACTCCAAGGAAATTGCCTTCCGCGCGGCCGGCAAGCATGCGTTTGTGAATGCTATCAAGAAGGCCAAACCCACTATCCTGGAACCCATCGTAGATATGGAAATCACTGTGCCGGCAGGAAATATGGGCGATATCGCCTCCGATATGTCCGGCCGTCGCGGCAGAATCATCGGGCAGGACATGCTCCCGGGCAACCAATGCGTAGTGAAAGCCCAGGCACCACTCGCCGAAGTAATGCAATACAACAGCCAGTTGCGGTCCATCACCGGCGGGCAGGGTTCATTCGGTATGGAACTCAGTCACTACGAACCAGTGCCGGGCAATGTGCAGCAGAATCTGGTGGCAGCGGCAGAGAAGAGCAAAGAAGAAGAGCACCACTAACGAGTAACACGCCGCCAGGCGGGCACGAACGCCGCCCCGGCGAAGTGGCAATGCATCCGCTTATGCAGCAAGAATGGTAAGTTACGAAAAAAAAGCAACAAACCCTTGCTACAAAGACCGGTTTGCAATATATTACGCGGCTCGCATTACTGTGGCATGAAACGTAATGCTTTGTAGTCAAAACAGATGTCAGATTATGCCTTGGTCGCTGAGGCGGCCAGATTGAGAGCTGGCGGGTTTGCACAACCGTTGGTTTCGCAGTTAGAAAGAAACAGGAGTTAGAAATGTCTCGCGTCTGCCCCTTTACAGGTAAGAGAACGACCGCAGGTCGAACATATACGTTCCGTGGTAAGTCCAAACGCAGCGGCGGCGTCGGTATCAAGATCACCGGCAAGACCAAGCGTAAGTTCAAAGCCAACATCCAACGCGTTCGCGCGGTTGTCGATGGCAAGGTCTGCAAGATTAACGTCTCGACCAAGGCCATCCGCGACGGTCTCATCATCAAGCCAGCCAAACGCACTTGGACGCCTGACGAAGAAGCCTAACCAACCGTCTGTCTCTGCGACGAGTTGGTAGTCTCGATATACAAAACGCACACATGCTCTTCAGCGTGTGTGCGTTTTACTGTGCGCTCGTGGGCCCACTTTTTGCATCAATCGCAGCCGGCCTGGAAGGCTGCGGAAATAATCACGGCAATATCTCTACTGGCGTTCCGAGGGGCAGGTGGGGATACAGTTCTATCACATCGCTGTTGCTCAGGGCGATGCAGCCGAGTGTTCCGGTGCGATTGCCGCGTTTTCCGTGGATCATGATCTCCCCGCCGAGTTTGGTCTTCCAGGACGGCTGACGTTTGCGGGATATGTCATACTTGATCCGCTCGCACTGACGCGAATTGATAATCCCCGCCGCCAGCCCCCGCCTGGCATCCGACACATTCGGATAGCTCAACCCCATCGACCTGACATACGGTGTTGCCGGCGACGTCTTTCGCACGCAGATATAGAACTTGCCTTCGGGCGTCTTGCGGTCGCCTTCGATGAGCTTGTCGCCCTGCTTCGCACCCGTTATGGCACGATACCGCTTCACCCGCCGGCCGCCGTCATACACCGTCAGCCGGCCCTTGGACTTCTCGATAATCACGCTCGGCGACCTCATCTGGCCCAAACGCACGCTCTGTGCATCCACCCTGCCACGATTACGCCTGCGAAGGAAAGCCTGAAGCTTCTCGTCCGATACCTCCGGCACGCCATCGTCCGCCAATATCTCCACCGGCCCCTGCGCAGCATCAGGATCCGCCTGTGATGCCGGTATTTCGCTGTTTGCGTCGCCTTTTGCGTCAGAACCAGACAAACCAGCATCTGCGGGCGAATCGGATTGGGGAATATCCGCACTGAGTGATTCAGCCGACTTGGCCGGTTGCCCCTCAGCGCCGCTCAACGCAGCCGCCGGTCGCGCCTGCACGCCTCCATCCCGATCAGACCAGAACCAGTATCCCCCGACCAGCAGCAATGCCGCCAGCTCGACTATGATCATCCACTTCAAAACACCATCAAACATCCGCGATCCTCCCTGATCGTTTGTGCATGAAATTACGCTCTTGAGAGCCCGCGATTATCCCCTATGCACCGGGACGATGCAAGCGATGCGGCGATCCGAACTAACGGGGTGTTGCCTGAGCCCTTTTCTTCCGATACTTATGTCATAGACGAACTTCATATACGCTAAGTATAATACTGCGTGCAATGCGCCGGGATGTTTATTGCGGCGACGCCACGCACAGGGAGCTTCCAAAATGAACCGGACAACTGTTCGCAATGCACTATCACAAACCCCCACCGATGAAGCAGTCACACTCGGCGGATGGATCCGAACCGTCCGGACATCAAAGGGCGGGTTCAGCTTCCTATCCATAAATGACGGTTCATGCATGGCTTGCATCCAAATCGTAGCCGACAACACCTTGGCGAATTACAATGACGAGATCGTACACCTGACGGCCGGGTGCTCCATAGTCGCCACTGGCAAGCTCGTCGCCAGCCAGGGCAAGGGCCAGCAGGTAGAGATGCAGGCCGCCGACGTGAGAATACTCGGCAAATCCGACGCAGACCACTACCCCATTCAGCCGAAACATCACTCGTTCGAATTCCTCCGCACCCAGGCCCACCTGCGGGCCCGCACAAACACGTTCGGAGCGGTGGCCCGCGTCCGCAGCGCAATGTCGCGAATCATCCACGACTACTTCCAGTCGCGTGACTTCCTATACATGCACACCCCGCTGATCACCGCCAGCGACTGCGAGGGCGCAGGGCAGATGTTCCGCGTTACCACGCTCGACGATCTCAAGGACGATCCCGATAACGATTTCTTCGGCCGGCCTACCTACCTCACCGTGTCCGGCCAGCTCGAAGCGGAAACCTATGCCTGCGGGCTGGGCAACATCTACACGTTCGGGCCAACATTCCGGGCGGAGAACTCCAACACGCCGCGCCACCTGGCCGAGTTCTGGATGGTCGAGCCCGAAATAGCATTCTGCGACCTGCAAGGCGACGCCGATCTGGCGGAGGATTTTTTGAAGAGTCTGTTTGCATCGGTACTCAATGAGTGCTCCGAGGACATGGAGTTCTTCAATCTTCGCATAGACAAGACCGTGATCGAAACGCTGGAGCACATCGCAAACAGCCCGTTCGAGCGTGTGACATACACCGAAGCGATTGACCTCCTGCTGGCTGCGGATAAGAAGTGGCAATTCCCGGTTGAGTGGGGCTGCGACTTGCAGACCGAGCACGAACGCTACCTTGCCGAGGAGAAGTTCTGCAAGCCGGTAATAATCACCGACTACCCCGCATGCATCAAACCGTTCTACATGCGTGTTAATGATGACGAGAAAACGGTGGCCGCCATGGACGTACTCGTACCGAAAATCGGCGAGATCATCGGCGGATCGCAACGTGAAGAACGCCTCGACGTACTGCAGGGGCGCATGGAACACACGGGACTGGCCGAAGAGGATTACTGGTGGTATACGGACCTCCGTAGATACGGAACCGTGCCGCACGCCGGTTTCGGACTTGGCTTCGAGCGAGCGATACAGTTCGTCACCGGCATGGCCAACATCCGCGACGTAATCCCCTACCCAAGAACACCACGCTCAGCCGATTTTTGATTTGGCTGCAATACACGCTTACACGGACACGAAATGAAAGTAGAACTGCATCTGCATACATCCAGGCACAGCTCATGCGCAGACGCCTCTCCGGGCGAGCTGATGGCGCGGCTGATCCAAACCAGATACGATGCGGTCTACATTACCGAACACGAATGCGTCTGGAGCGATTTCGAGCTCAGCGAGCTGCAGGCCGAGTTCCCCCGCATAAAGATATTCCCCGGCATGGAACTCACCCTCCCTGGAGCCGCCCGATCCCTGCACCTGCTGGTGCTGGGCAGCAATGACGCCGAATACCTGACGATCCAGCACGACCCGGCGGCCGTGCTTGCCAAAGCAAAAGCGGCTGGTCATCTGACGGTGCTGGCCCATCCATTCCGCTGGCCTGGCGCAACAGCCCTGCTCGACAACAACCTGTGCCCCGACGCGATAGAGTTCCGCACTGGAAATCACAAAGAGAACATGTCCACGACCGTGCCCGAAACCGCCAATCGCCTGGGTCTGAAAATGCTGAACTCCGGCGACGTGCACGCCCTTACAATGATCAACCGTTTCTGGATAGAGACCACAGTCGCCCTCGAATCCGCCACCGACATCCGCAACATAGTCCTATCAAACCAATACAAACTCCACGCGACATTATAAGCATCTCCCTGCCCAAACGCTCTATCCCAAGTGGCATCGACTCGGGTGGAATGGAAACACACAGTCATATCGGAGTCGCCATGGTGTCGGATATGCCTTGTGATCATGGCGACCCAAAGGTGAAAGCCATGGCACCCGAGCATAGCGAAGGGAGATTGAACGATATGTGGACACAAATCACAAGTGCCCAGTGCGCACAAAACCACGGATGGCAACCTGTCAGCAGGAGCTGACCGAAGGACTTGGGAACAATTGAGCAAACCGGGGTCGCCCCCTGAGAGACTAACGTTTACGGTATACGATCCTGGCCTTGCTGAGGTCGTATGGGCTCATCTCTACCAGAACGGTATCGCCCGGTGTGATGCGGATGTAGTTCCTGCGCATCTTACCGGAAATATGCCCGATAACTTCATGCGTAGTACCACCGCTTTCGATCTCAAGCCGGAACATCGCATTGGGAAGCGACTGCTTGACTAACGCTTCCAACTCTATTACGCCTTCTTTGGCCATTAAGCACCCTGAACAGAACAAAACACACGTTGCCAGCCCACATGGACCAGCACCCCAACAACGGCCGATGATGATACCACGCTTATATATATCGGTCAACTCGCCAGAAGGCCTTATTTCTCATTGAGTTGACTTATGGACCCTTTTTGCCAATCATAGCATCTTTCGCCGAGGTCCCGTGGGCCTCGAAAATGCCCCGGCGGCGCGAAACATGCATTTCGCACTGAATTTGGGCTACAATACGATGCCGAATCAGCGAATTCGCCGCTTTTCGCGGGCAAAACGCCGCGGAACCGGAATTCCCTGAAAACCCGCCCGCCATCGCGATATCCTCGCAGGCAGGCGCTACAACAGCATAATCCGGAGAATATCCATATGAGTAACACTATAGACTGCGGCGTAGTAAAAAAAATCGCCACACTAAGCCGTATAACCGTGCCCGACGATCAACTCGCCACCTACAGCGATCAACTCGGCAGTATCCTTGAGTATTTTAACAAGCTCAATGAGCTCGACACCGAAAACGTTGAGCCGATGTCACACGCACTGGATATCACCAATGTGCTGTCAGAGGACACGCTGGGCGAATCGCTGACGCCTGAGCAGGCTACCAGAAACGCGCCTGAGAGGGATGGCGACTTCTTCATGGTACCAAAAGTTATCGGCGACAGCCAGTAGACCAGAGCACCACATGGGCTATAAGCCCCGTACAAAAACTCCCCCGGGCTCTCCGGGGCCGTGCTACACGATTAAACTTGCGAGAAATGCAATGAGCAATATCACAGAACTATCCGCAATGGAACTGGCAGAAGCAATCGCCACCGGAAAGGCAACCGCCACCCATGCCACCGAAGCCTACCTCGCAGCTACCGAGAAGCTCGAACCGCAGATCCAGGCGTTCAACGAGATACATAAAGAACGCGCCCTGGCCACTGCCGCCGATATCGACGCGAAGATAAGCGCTGGCGAAACCCTCGGCCCGCTGGCTGGCGTGCCCGTCGCCGTCAAAGACAACATGTGCACCGACTTCGGCCGCACCACGTGCTCGTCGAAGATACTCGCAAACTTCCAAGCCCCCTACACCGCCACAGCCGTCAGCAAACTCCAGGACGCCGGCGCTGTCATCATCGCCAAAGCCAATCTCGACGAATTCGCGATGGGATCATCCACCGAGAACAGCGGATTCCAGCCGACATACAATCCCTGGAATCTCGAATGTGCCCCCGGCGGATCGTCCGGCGGATCGGCGGCATGCGTATCCGCCCGCCAGGTGGCTGCGTCACTCGGCAGTGATACCGGCGGGTCGATCCGTCAGCCTGCGGCATTCTGCGGCGTTGTCGGATTCAAGCCCACATATGGGCGAGTAAGCCGCTATGGGCTCGTCGCCTACGGAAGCAGCCTGGACCAGATCGGCCCGATGACCGTAGACGCGACAGACGCAGCCCTGCTGACCAACATAATCTCCGGGCACGACATTCACGATTCAACATCAGTCACGGCTGAAGTGGCCGACTGCCTTGCGAACATTGATCAGCCGGTGAAGGGCCTTCGCGTTGGCCTGCCTGCCGAATTCCTGACCGAAGCTCTGGACGAGGAGATCAAGGCTGCAATTCACGCAGCGGCTGAGATGTATAAGGATGCGGGGGCCGAGATCGTTGAAGTGTCCCTCCCCCACAGCCGCATAGACAGCGACGCCGAAGGCAATATCAGCTCGTTCGCGGTGGCATGCTATTACATCGTGGCGATGGCCGAGGCTTCGAGCAATCTCGCGCGATACGACGGCGTGCACTACGGACACCGCACAAAAGAGCGGGTGGATAACATCATCGATCTCTACTCGCGAAGCCGCGCCGAGGGCCTGGGCGACGAGGTTAAACGCAGGATCATGCTGGGCACCTATACGCTCTCCAGCGGATACTACGACGCATACTACAACAAAGCGTTGAAGGTTCGCCGGCTGATAAAGAACGACTTCGACGCAGCCTTCGCCAAATGCGATGTCCTTCTGTGCGCGACGACACCCACCACCGCATTCAAGGTGGGCGAGAAGACAGCGGACCCGCTCACGATGTATATGGAAGACATTTACACGATTTCGGTAAACCTGGCCGGCCTGCCCGGCATGTCGATACCTGCCGGCCTGAGCAAAAGCGGAATGCCCATTGGAATGCAGCTCATCGGGCCTCTGTTCAGCGAAGAGCTGATCTGCCGGGTCGCCAGGATGTACGAGAAAGCGTCGGGAGTTTCCCGGCTGGCGCCGCCGCTGGTGGGCGTCTGACTGCCTGAAAGCCCAAGCGTAAGAGAATCAGAAGCACAACGATAGACGATAGACGATAGAAAAACACGGATTACGATATGACACACGGCAACGACATAGTGCAAACCGTCATAGGGCTCGAGATTCACGTGGAGCTGGACACCG